>NZ_ANPF01000066.1:0-69690 GCF_000328325.1 Halobacillus sp. BAB-2008
TTCTTTATCAAAAGTGGCTCGGGACGGAATCGAACCGCCGACACACGGATTTTCAGTCCGTTGCTCTACCGACTGAGCTACCGAGCCGTATCATTATGTATGATGGCGGAGGAGGAGGGATTCGAACCCCCGCGAGCCGTAAAGCCCCTGGCGGTTTTCAAGACCGCTCCCTTCAGCCAAACTTGGGTACTCCTCCGTATCATGTATGTGGTGGACCCTGCAGGACTCGAACCTGCGACCGATCGGTTATGAGCCGATAGCTCTAACCAGCTGAGCTAAGGGTCCACATGGGGCGGCTGATGGGAATCGAACCCACGAATGCCGGAACCACAATCCGGTGCGTTAACCACTTCGCCACAACCGCCATGTTTCTATTTAATATGTATGGTAGCGGCGGAGGGGATCGAACCCCCGACCTCACGGGTATGAACCGTACGCTCTAGCCAGCTGAGCTACACCGCCATGATATCGCTTGAAGCGACTTTATTAATATAACATTTACGAACTGTAATGTCAACAAGTTTTTCCGGTGTCGTTTTTGGCGACAAGAATAATATACCATCCTGTCCAGAATAGTTCAAGGGTTTTTTAAAAGAAAAGTATTTCATGGATAAAAAAAGATAAACGGCCATTATAAATGGCCGTTTAAACTAATTACAGGCTTTCTTTTTCACCAAGAACTTCTTCCGCAATGTTCACGGCATGGTCGCCGATACGTTCCAGATTGCTGATCATATCTACAAAGACGATACCGGCCTGTCCTGTACAGACGCCTTCATTCAAACGAATGATATGCTTCTTGCGGTAGCTTCTTTCCATACGATCCAACTCATTCTCTTTCTGAACAACGGCGAGCGCTTCTTCTCTGCTCATTGTTTCCAGAGATTTAATGGACTGTTTCACCGTCATCAAAGTCAAATCAATCATCGTATTTAAATCTTCGATTGCCTGCGGTGTCAAATTCACCTTGTTGGAGTTCTTGTAATCGATCAGCTCGATAATGTTCTCGAAGTGATCTCCCATACGCTCGATATCCCGGACAGAATCCATAAGGGTGGAGTGTTTCTTACTCTCTTCGTCCGTTAAGGAAGCTTGGGAAAGATCGACAAGATAGTCGGTAATCTTCCGATCGAGATTGTTCAAGGCTTCTTCGATCTGCAAAGCAATTTCTGAGTGTTTCTGCTGTTTACTGTTCAAGTAAAGGCTCGTTTCCTCCAAGCCTTTATATGCGTACTCTCCCATGCGGACCACTTCTTCTTTGGCCTGGTCGAGCGCAAGAGATGGAGACTGTTCAATAAAGATCGGATCCAAATGCTGCGGCTTATGGTCGATCAAAGAGTCATCTCCAGGTACCAGCTTCACAACCAGCCAAGCAAGGAAAGCTACGAACGGGAACTGCACGATCGTGTTAGCAATGTTGAAAGATCCGTGGGCAAAAGCAATCGTCATTTCTGGTCCCAGATTAAATTTATCCTGAAGCCAGCCGACATAAAGCGTAAACGGATGAAGAAGGATTAAGAATACCGTTGCTCCAATTACGTTGAATATAACGTGGACGGTAGCCGCACGCTTCGCTCCGACACTGGCACCGATAGCTGCGATGACAGCAGTAATCGTCGTTCCGATGTTATCCCCGAAAAGCACAGGAAGAGCTGCCTTTAAATCGACCAGACCTTCCCCGAACAGCCCTTGCAGAATTCCAATTGTTGCACTGGAACTCTGAACAATAACGGTGAACAATGTACCGATGACGACACCGAGGATCGGGTTTTCACTCATGCTTAACGTCAATTCGTGGAAAGCTTCCAAGGATCGGAGAGGCTTCATTCCACCGCTCATGAGCTCCAGTCCGAAGAACAGAGATCCCAGACCGAAGACGGTTTGTCCAATATTTGTTACTTTTTTATTCTTAAAGAAGAAAATCATCAGGGCACCGACTGCTAAGATCGGAAGACCGTAAGCTTTAATATCGATACCAATGATGAACGCTGTAAACGTCGTACCGATATTGGCCCCCATAATAACTCCGATTGCTTGTCGGAATGTCATAAAACCAGCGTTTACAAGTCCGACGGTCAAAACAGTAGTTGTCGAACTACTTTGAACGAGGATCGTTACGACCATACCAGCGATGACACCCATCAATGGATTACTGGTAAAGCGATCTAACAGTTCTCTCAGGCGGTCTCCAGCTACTTTCTGAAGTCCGTCCCCCATATACTTAATACCAAAAAGGAAAATACCGAGTCCGCCGATGAATTCAAATATCATCTGCTGCACGTTGATATCCAATTTTTCTCCACCCTTTCCTCATCCAAGTTGTACATTTTTATATTTATCTATTAAAAACACCTCATTCATTATTAACGATGCGCTCTTTATTTGTAAAGGATAAAAATGAATCTTAACATTAAATTTACAAAGGACAATACTCTATATTCTCTTCCTTCCTTACAAACCCGACACAACAAAGGAGCACCTGTGTTTAAGGTGCTCCTTTGTTAAGATGCTATGCGGGACTTTAGCTTCTCAGAGCCCCGTCCGTCCGCCGGCTCATGTGTCTCCACTTCAACCTTCCATTGATTGGACAAAACCAAGGCCAACATTTCCTTCGTCATCTCTGTGATGCCGGTCTGAATCTCTTCTAAGTTTCTCATGTCTGTCTGATGATGGTTCATGATTTCGAAAAGGTCTTCGGTGTATGTGGATTGTTTATGTACGATATGGTCCATTCCATTCTGAGCGTCCGCCATTTTAGGAATGACTTCTTTGCCTGTAATCAAATGACTTTCCGAAAGGTCCATATAGGCACGGAGGCTTTCCATCCCAGTCATAATTTCATGGAAGCTATCCTTTTCACTGTCGACGATCCTCTCCTGCGTTTCGATCTCTCTGCCTAAATCCTTACATTTATCGGAGAAGTATCTTCCTAAAGACAAAACATCTTTCATACGCTGATCAATTTCTATCGCTGCCGACTTCGAACGATCGGCTAACTTTCGAATCTCTTCTGCTATGACGTGGAAGCCCCGACCTTCTCCTTCTGTTCTCCCTACTTCGATTGAAGCATTCAGTGCAAGCATTCTTGTCTGCTCTGCAATCGCTTGAATCAAAGAACCAGAATCTTTAATGGTGGACATATACCGCTCAAACGTTCCGACCCGTTCCCTCATTTCTTCTATTTCATCTTTTAACCGAAGAAAAGAACGGTCCATTGCATTCATCCCTTCCTGTCCAGTCATAATCGCACCCTTCATTGCCTCTTGTTGTTTCCACATTACTTCCAGTTCCTGTTGTAAGCTTTCAAACATCTCCGTTAAGTCTTGAAAAACTTCTTTTTCTTTATTGAGATGACAGATAGTTTGTCGGCTAGATTCCCGTAAAAGTTCTGTGTCTTGAATGATTTTATTTCTTGACTGGTCCATCCCCTCAAAAGCTCTTCTTAAACCTTCCCCACCTTCTCCCAACCGGTGAGCGGCAGCAGTGACGGAGGACAAGATTCCAGTTATTTTGCTGATCAGTTTGCTGTAACTTTTTTTCAAGGACTGTATTTCCGGTATCGTTGTTTTCACAAAAGATGGGTCCTTCAACGTCCCTTCCCCGGCTTTATCCATCACGCCCTCCAAGCGGTTGAGCGGCCGGACTATCTTCTTCACGGCCCAATATACCACCAGAACGGTAAGGACAAATACCAGCACTCCTATAAAGAAGATATATGCGGCCAGATTGTTGATTTCCTCCATAATATCGGCAGCAGGTATACGGATGATGTATATGCCCTGCAACTCCTGAACGGGAGCAAAGGTGACTAGGATCTCCTCCCCATCCACTTTCCATGTTTTCGTACCACTTTCCGTTTCCTTTATTTTATCCAAATACTCTTCTGGAAAGATCTCCTCCCTATTGGAAGAATAAGTAATGATTCCAGAATCAGTAAGAAGATACATTTCAGCATCCAGGCCGTCCTGTACCAGTTGAGCTTGCTGAGCGTTGACATAGACCTGCATTCTTTTCTGAAACTGTTCTTCCTCTCCTACAAAGGCATACATGAGCTGCTTCGAAATATCCTGTATCATCACCAATTCCCTGTCCAGGCGGTCCTGGATAAACTGCATTTGACTTTCTTTCGCTTTTGAATAGGAAAGGAAACCAATAAGAATTACCGCTATTAACAAAAAGAGCGCAAGGACGAGCGATAATCTCCATTGAAAGCTTAAAGATCGTCTTCTGCTCCCCATCCTGCGCTGTTTAAATTTCCTTCCAACATCATTTAACAAACCTCTCCACTCCCATACGTTGAATCATTCCATTCCAAAGTATGAAGGAGATTTGTTGAGCGAATATGAATGATGTATTAATGAATTGTAATTTTAAGTCTTTTCAACCAGTATTTTAGTCCCATCCACAGCAGCCACCCTTATCGATTCTCCTTTGCCCAGCCACTTTCCATTGGATACGGCACTGTACTCTTTTCCATTCACACGGATCGTCCCTACAGGCCTCATGTCTGTCAACGTTGTTCCACTGCTGCCTACTAAATGACTGTAAGATTCGTTCATGGAATTGTATCCCATTTCCGATGTGAGCTGGTCATTCAACGTCATCTTCGTCCACATATCCCGACGTTTGAACACTTTAAGAAATACGAGCGAGGCGGCCCCGCCGATAATTACACCGATCACGCTGTATAGGCCGGCAACCCAGTTGGGGGCACTGAAACCGACGGCAATAATCATTGTAACGGCTCCAATAGTTGCAAGTGTCCCATCATTGACGACTTTTCCATCAATGATGATCAAGCGATGCCGAGTAAATACACAAGCATCATAATGACGAACATCTCCGGCGCTAGATAACTGGAAAAATAAACGGTTATGAATCCGAGACCGAGAACCGCGAAGACCCCCCGCATATTGACAAGGAGTTCTCCGATGAGGAACATCGTCCCGAGCAAGGTAATGAATAAGGCGACCCAGTCATAGGTTAACACGGCATTTCACTTCCTCTCCTTCTATGTTACTTTATACGTGCGAGCAGACGGATTCGTTTCAAACGTTATCCATTTTTTTAAATTCCACGGCATGGTATAATTCCATGGGTACCAATAATTACGAAGGGTTCCTGCCTTACCGGCATCTCTTTTGAGTGTCTATGCTTCTCTTTTCTGCCGGTAGCCCTTATAATGAAGGTTGGAAAATAACCTTGCATACCTTTTTGTTAATAAATAAAGGAGCGATTTTACATGCCAATTACGCACAGAAAAGATACCCGTCCCGTAAAAGTCGGCGACGTGACCATAGGTGGATCGGACGAAGTAGTCATCCAGTCCATGACCACAACCAAAACACACGATGTGGAAGCGACCGTTGCCGAAATCAAGCGTCTGGAAGAGGCAGGATGTCAAATTGTCCGTGTCGCCTGTCCGGATGACCGCGCAGCCGATGCCATTCCGGAAATCAAAAAACGCATCAACATCCCGTTGGTCGTCGACATTCATTTCGATTACAGAAAGGCATTAAAAGCGATCGAAGGCGGCGCGGATAAGATCCGCATCAATCCGGGAAATATCGGAAGCCGCGAGAAAGTGGAAGCTGTCGTAAAAGCAGCTAAAGAGAAAGGCATTCCCATCCGAATCGGTGTGAACGCCGGTTCCCTGGAACGTCATATCCTTGAGAAATATGGATATCCGACTGCGGATGGTATGGTGGAAAGCGCATTGCATCATATCAAAATCCTGGAAGATCTTGATTTTCATGATATTATTGTTTCCCTTAAAGCTTCGGATGTAAAACTGGCGATTGAAGCTTATGAGAAAGCGGCAGCAGCCTTCACTTATCCGATCCACTTGGGAATTACTGAATCAGGAACGCTTTTTGCCGGAACTGTAAAAAGCGCCGCCGGCCTTGGTGCGATTCTTAGTAAAGGAATCGGCAGCACAGTCCGCATCAGTTTGAGTGCCGACCCTGTCGAAGAAGTAAAAGTGGCGAAGGAACTTCTGAAATCATTCGGTCTTGCTGCCAATGCAGCGACACTAATCTCTTGCCCGACGTGTGGACGTATTGAAATCGACTTGATTTCCATTGCCAATGAAGTCGAAGAATACATCCAGACGATCAAAGCCCCGATCAAAGTGGCCGTTCTCGGATGTGCCGTAAACGGACCGGGAGAAGCGAGAGAAGCGGATATTGGAATCGCTGGAGCAAGAGGCGAAGGACTATTGTTCCGTCACGGGGAAATCATCCGTAAGGTACCGGAAGATATCATGGTGGAAGAATTGAAGAAAGAAGTCGACAAACTCGCTGAAGAACATTATGAGAAAGAACGCTTGAAGAAAGAAGAACAGAAACAATCCTGACAAAAAGGGTGGACCATAAAGGTCCACCCTTTTCACATTCAGATCAAGTTAAAAAATGGAGCGAAGAACAACGAAAAGGCAATAGATACGATACTGATGATAATCGCCATATTTCCAAGCGTATCTGCACCACGTCGTTTCCCTATGGCACCGAAAATGATGCCTGTTACACCAAGTATGATTGGTGCAAAGAAGAAGGAGAGAATGGCAGCCGTGAGCCCGATCCAGCCCATACCGACTTTGACGTCTTCCCTTTCTTCCATAGTGGTTTCTTGTTCTCTATGGTTCATCGGTTCGTCTATACGGCCGATTGCCGCTTCCTGAGCGAACTCCTCTTCGTAACTGTCCCCGTAAACCGGCTGGTCCGGTCCACGTCCATGATCGTCCACATCTTCTGCACGCTCACGGTAACCGGCTTCCTGTCTGAAATCCTGCTCCTGCATCTCTGCAAAAGCTTCATTCAACACTTCATCGGTAGTCGGCTCATCTCCATTGTGCACTTGTTCTAATTCATCTCCGTGTCTCGGAGCTTTTTCTGTTTCCTGATTCTCAACAGGCTTCTTTGGATCATACATACGAACACCCTCACTTTCTGTTTGGAGAATCACGTTTAGTATGTGTGCCTGACGGTGATTTTAAGTGAGGGAGTTCATGGTAAATTCGAGTTGCCAGCGAGGCGTCACACCACTCACTTCTTCTTAGTTGGGGGCATTCAAAAAACACAAATCCTTCCCACTTTTCATACTGTGTTATAAATAGCGGGAAGAAGGGGAGTATCTGCCAATGATGAAGCATGTGGCCCAACAGTTCATTGCACAGAAGTTGAAAGAGATGACCGTTGATGACTTATTATCCTACAGTCGGAAGTACGGTATTCCAATCACTCGGCAGGAAGCAGAAAAAATCGTCAAAGAACTGAGGAAATCGAAGGAGAACCCCTTCGATCCTGAGGACAGGAAACGTATGCTTGGTAAACTGGCTAAAATCACTTCAAAAGAAACAGCGCTTTCCGTTCATCGTTTACTTAAAAAGGTTGCTAAAGAATACGGAGTCGAGCATTGGCTCTAATAAAAAAAGGCAGGGGAAAGATTCCCTGCCTTTTTTCCTTATTGTTCCATTATTTTCTCTTTTAAGCCTTCATCGAACGTACCCTCTTTGATCATATCGATTTCAAAGCGATACGGAGGTTTTTTATTCTTTTTGTCTTCTCCGACATAAGGCGTTTCGAGAATTTTTGGAAGATCCTTTAACTCCGGATGATGGACGACTTTATGAAGAGCATCAAAGCCGATATGTCCGAACCCGATGTTTTCATGACGGTCTTTCTGAGCGCCGCATACGTTCTTGCTGTCATTCACGTGTACAACCTTGAGGCGGTCAAGCCCTACGATCCGGTCGAAGTCTTCCAGCACTCCGTCAAAGTCGTTTACGACATCATAACCGGCATCGTGGATGTGGCACGTATCCATACATACGGACAGCTTTTCATTCAACGTTACGCCATCCATAATTTTTGCCAGTTCATCAAAACTTCTGCCGATCTCGGATCCTTTACCTGCCATCGTCTCCAGAGCGATTTGGACGTGCTGATCTTTGTTAAGCACTTCATTCAAACCTTCAATGATCTTTGGCAGCCCTTTATCTACTCCTTGTCCAACATGAGATCCTGGATGCAGGACAATCTGTCTTGCACCCAGAGCCTCTGTACGCTCGATTTCATTTCGAAGGAAATCAACCCCGAGTTCAAACGTTTCCGGTTTCGTTGTATTTCCTAAGTTAATGATATACGGGGCGTGAACAACGATATCATTAATACCGTGTTCTTTCATATGTTGCAGGCCCGCCTCGATATTCAATTCTTCGATCGGACGACGCCTCGTATTCTGGGGCGCACCTGTGTAGATCATAAACGTACCGGAGCCATAGGAAGCCGCTTCTTCACTGGCACCTAACAGCATCTTCTTCCCTTTCATCGATACGTGTGAACCGATTTTAAGCATGGAATCCCTTCCCTTTCTTATTTCCTCTTATAACTTTCCCGTTTCAATTTACGCAGATTCTTACTTGCTTCCTTTTTAATTTTCTTCTTATATCCTGGTTTAACTTTTTTCGGCTTCCGGACCATCTGTTTCGCTTTTCGCTCGATATCAGATGTTCGTCGTTCTCTGTTCTGACGCTCATTATAGGCGTTGATCTCTTTCCATTCGCCATTCTTCACCTCATAAAACTCGAACGTAAGGCCTTTCTTCTCGAGCTTTTGAATCAGCGGCAAATCAGATTCTTTATACAGGTTGATTGCCGTTCCCTGAAGACCGGCACGGGCCGTTCTTCCGACGCGGTGCACATAGAACTCTTCTTCTTTCGGCATTTGGGCATTGATGACGTGACTCACACCCTGGATATCAATACCACGGGAAGCAAGGTCCGTTGCCACAATATACTGGTAGCGAAGACTTTGCAATTCCTTCAGCATCCGCTTTCGTTCCCTTGGCGATAGTCCACCGTGCAGGACTCCGACCTCAAGACCACGGCTAATCAGATCATCTGCAAGCTGGTCTGCATGTTTCTTTCCGTTGGTGAAGATAATCGCTAGGTACGGCTGAATCGATTTGGATATTTCTATGATTACGTCTGCCGGCTCTTTATGACGGAGCGGTACTAAACGGTGCTCCATTGTTTCCGGTGACGGTTTATCATCTTCGATTTGAATGTGGACAGGATTCGTCAAATATTTTTTGAGGAACGGCTGTAAACGCTCCGGGATCGTTGCTGAGAATACAAGCATTTGGACGTTTTCATCCATCCGTACAAGGATTTGGTCGACTTCTTCAATGAAACCGAGATCAAGCATTAAGTCCGCTTCATCTAAGACAAAACCTTTCGCATGATAGAGGTCGACCGCCTCTTCCTTCACCATATCTAAAATACGACCCGGTGTTCCAACAACGATATGCGGCTTGCGGGAAGCAAGCTTATCGACCATCTTCTGCTTGTCCGTTCCGCCGATCAAAAGCTTGGACAACCATGCTTCTTCTTTACCAGCAAATCTTATTGCCTTTTTCACTTCCTCGTGAATTTGGATAGCTAGCTCCCTTGTGGGTGCTGTAATAACGAACTGCACTTCATCGAGCGATTCATCCATTTTGTTCAACAAAGGCAGCAGGTATGCATGGGTTTTTCCAGAGCCTGTGTGTGATTGACCGATCAGGCTCTCCCCTCTTAATGCAGGAGGCAGGACCTGCTGCTGAATTGGTGTCGGTGTCTTAAAGCCCAATCCTTCGACGATCCGACTAACTGTCGAAGTGATGGCGTATTGATCAAATGTATGCTTACTCATAACCGTTCTCCTTTAATGTAAAATGTTCCTTCCCTATTATAAGGGAGTGGGAGCCAAAATGCACGATAACGTTCTATTGCGACAACTTTCTTTGTCATCTTTCGCTTTACCCTTTATAATGAAAATGGTACTTTAATAGTCACTGGATTGTATAAAGAGGAGGACGCTAACAAATGGAAGTCATTAAAATCGCCCCTCGCGGTTATTGTTATGGCGTAGTAGATGCCATGGTCATTGCACAGAATGCTGCCAAAGACCCTAATCTGCCTCGCCCTATTCATATATTAGGGATGATCGTCCACAATTCCCACGTCACGGATGCCTTCAAAGAAGAAGGAATTATCACCGTCGACGGGAAGAACCGGATGGATCTCTTGGAAGGAATCAATGAAGGCACTGTTATCTTCACGGCTCACGGAGTATCCCCGGAAGTGAAAGAGCGCGCGAAAGCGAAAGGGCTGGTCACGCTGGATGCAACCTGTCCGGACGTAACGAACACACATAATCTGATTCGTAAGAAGGTCGCTGAAGGTTATGAAATCATTTATGTCGGGAAGAAGGGACACCCGGAGCCTGAAGGAGCCATGGGCGTTGCCCCCGGAAAAGTGCATCTCGTACAGACAGAAGAAGATGTCGAAAACCTCACGCTGACACATGACAAGCTGATGATTACCAACCAGACGACGATGAGTCAATGGGATGTGTATGATGTCATGGAAAAAGCAAAAGAAAAGTATCCACAGCTCGAGAAACAGCAGGAGATCTGCATGGCTACGCAAGTAAGGCAGGAGGCTGTTTCCGAACAGGCAGGAGCCGCAGATCTCACACTTGTCGTCGGTGACCCTAAGAGTAATAACTCCAACCGTCTCGCGCAGGTTTCCATGGAGAAGGCCGGGACAACCGCTTACCGGATCGCCGATGTAACGGAAATCCAGTTGGAATGGCTGGAAGGAGTAGAGAAGGTAGCCGTTACTGCCGGTGCCTCCACACCGACACCGATTACGAAAGAAGTCATTAAATTCATTGAACAATACGATAGAAATAATGAAGAAACATGGATCCGTGAATCCAAAGTGGAGCAGAAAAAGATCCTGCCCCGCGTCAAGGTTAAGAACCGCGAACGTAAATAAAGGAAAGCAGGGAGCACATCGTGCCCCCTGCTTTTTTTGTATGTTGGAGAAACATAAACCAACGCCGGTCCCTTGAATCCTGAGGACTACTTTTATGGTGCCGGACAGCTAAGGATAGATTGTTCACCCTTCTTTTTACTGGAAAGTGAACGGTTCCGTTACCGCCTCGGATACCATAATGTTCATCCTTTCATCCTTATTACACTCCTGCTCAAGGAAATCTTTAATGACCGGACAGATGAGCTTTTCGACATGGTGACCGGGATCAATGACAGCAAGCCCCATTTCCAAAGCGTCCTGCGCTGCGTGGAACGTCATATCGCCTGTTATATAGACATCTGCGCCCATGCGCTTCGCTGCATGAATGTATTTCTCTCCACTTCCTCCGAGAACAGCAACCTTTTTCACTTGCTTGTCCATTCTGCCTGTAACACGTAAAGCCGGAATCTCATAGGCAACCTTCACTTTTTCAGCGAACAGTTCCAGTGCTTCAGGAGCATCCAGCTCCCCAATCCGGCCAAGCCCATAAGAGGCACCTTCATTCAATAGTGGATAGATGTCATAGGCGACTTCCTCATAAGGATGCGCCTCTTCCATAGACCGGAGCACATCTTTGAGCTTACGCTTTTCCACAATCGTCTCCAACCTCACCTCATCGACGGTTTCCAGTTTTCCGCTTTCCCCGAGATAAGGGTCCGTACCTTCCAGAGGGAGAAAAGCTCCATGCCCTTTACTTTGGTAAGAGCAGTGGCTGTAATTGCCGATATGGCCCGCGCCGGCGTACCCCAGGGCTGCCTGGACGTTAGACGCATGTGTCTCCGGGACGAAAACAACAAGCTTTACAAGCTCTTCTTTCCCTGTTTCCATCAATGGTCTCGTGTCCTTCAACCCGAGGGCATCTGCCATCACATCGTTTACACCGCCACTTGCAATATCCAGATTGGTATGGGCGGCATAGACGGTGATATCATGTTGGATCAGTTTGCGAACGACCCGCCCCTTCGGCGTATCAAAGTTAATTTGATGAAGCTTGACGAATAGTAGCGGATGATGGGCAATAATTAAATCGACGTTCTTTTCAACGGCTTCATCCACGACGTTCTCCAACACATCCAGCGTCACCATAACGTTACGGACGGGTTTATTTAATGATCCCACCTGAAGGCCGACATTATCCCAATCGTAGGCCAACGTTTTAGGTGACCACTCTTCCAACCGTTTAATAATCTGTTGTGCTGTCATGGTTGCATTCATGACCCCAATTCCTCCTTCAGCCAATCGATTTCTTGCTGCAATCGGGCTATTTTCTCTTCATCGAATCGCGCCGCCCGCTTCACCTGGCTGAGCACGTATTCCTTCTTTTGCTTTTCCTCTTTACATTTCTGTATAAACGCATCATTTCTTTCAGACAAGAGAAACGGTCCGAGCCACAATTCCTTCTCTTTGTTCGATGTATAAGGTCTTTCCGGTTCTCCTTTTTCTGCAACGAGCACTTCATAGATGTGACCGTTCTCTTCGAGGATCTGTTCTTCGATGAGCTCGTACCCGTTAGCGATGTACCAAAGGCGAAGTGCCTTAGCATCGATGTTCGGCTGTGTAATGATCCTTTCGACTGAATCAAGTTTATCTTTGCCCTGCTCGAGGATATCCCGGATCAAGGGACCGCCCATTCCCGCTATCGTGATTTGTTGGATGCCGTCTTCTGGCTGGATCACTTCGAGCCCATTTCCAAGCCGCACATCAATCCGTGCCTCCAGGTTTTGTGTCTGCACTTCGTCTACTGCACTTTGAAACGGTCCTTGATTTACTTCCCCGGCAACAGCACTCGCCGATTCATCTTTAAGGCAGACATAGCAAGGCAGATAGGCATGGTCGGAACCGATATCCGCAAAGCGGGCCCCTTTCGGCAAATAGTCGGCTACAACAGCCAGACGGTCAGATAATTGGTTAACATTCATAGTTTTCTTCATTCCCTCTCTCATAAAAAGAAAAGCTTTCTGAAACAGCCCAGAAAGCTTTTCTTACCTGTTACTTATTTTTTCTCTGCCAGCCATTCGGCCAGCTGTGTAGCTTGCTCTCCGGTGTAAAGCCCGGCAGGCATCGCGGAACCTTTTCCGTTTACAATGATATCCTCAATTTCTTCAGCGGAATAGCGGCTGCCTACTTCCTGCAGGTTAGGACCTGCGCCACCGCTTAAGTCGCCTCCGTGACAGTTGGAACATTTGCTTTGGAACATCTCTTCAGGGTTAGCATCTACCGTTTCTTCTTGCTGCTCTCCGCCGCCTTCTTCTTCGTTCTGAATGGCTTCGCGTTGATTGTTACCTGCTGTGGATACAATGATCATAGCGATGATCCCCAGAACAGCAATCACTGCGAATGGAATCACAGGGTTTCTTCTCATCGGTTGCAACCTCCTTATGTATTCCCACTTATTAAATTTTTCACGTCTGTCCGACTATCTTTATTCTACTTGAAAACTGTTTCATATAAAAGAGTAAACCTGTGAAATTTTACAAATTCACAAGTACTGCGAGTAGTAAAAATCCCGCCAAACCAGAAATCGTAAGGGTTTTCACGCTGAGACGGTGTCCGATGGCTACCCAAAGAAAGCAATGAAAAGCGGCCGTCCACGCCAAACTGGATGAACCAGGGAAATAATACCCCACCGCTGTTATCGAAAGAACGAAGAAGATAAGCAGACCGACAATCAGAGGAAGCGGAAACCAAATCGATTTTCTATATTTTAACCAACCCGAATGAATCCATGCAGTGATTACAAAACTCGACAAAAGCCCTGTTTGCATTATGATTCCCATTTGAGTAAAATAAATGACAAGAAATGAAAGGGGTAACAAAATCAGGGTAACAGCTAAAAAGCTGTAGAACAGGAGACTGCTCCACTTCAGCCGGGAACCTCTTTTTTCCTCCTGACCGTCTCCCTGAGTATAGAGAGCCAACAGGAAATCACAGTACGTAGCAGGCAGTAGACGATTTTGCTTCCAGTAATGGATCTCATTGATTATGACCTTCGTACGCTCATCTCTCATAGCATCCTCCTGAAGCCAAAATAAAAACCCAGAACCCGTTTTCTGCAAGAAAAGGGTCCTGAGTCTGTGGGCTTATTCCATGAAGTCTTTCAAACGTTTGCTTCGGCTCGGATGTCTCAGCTTACGCAGAGCTTTAGCTTCGATTTGACGGATCCTTTCGCGTGTGACACCGAACACTTTCCCTACTTCTTCAAGCGTGCGTGTGCGGCCATCATCCAGACCGAAACGAAGGCGGAGGACGTTTTCCTCACGGTCCGTCAATGTGTCAAGCACGTCTTCGAGCTGCTCTTTTAATAGTTCATAGGCTGCATGGTCAGAAGGAGATGTCGCTTCCTGATCCTCAATGAAGTCTCCCAGATGAGAATCATCCTCTTCCCCGATAGGCGTTTCCAAAGATACAGGCTCCTGAGCAATCTTCAGAATCTCTCTTACTTTATCCGGGGTAAGATCCATGTCCTGTGCGATTTCTTCCGGTGTAGGCTCTCGGCCAAGATCCTGCAGAAGCTGACGCTGGACGCGAATCAATTTGTTGATCGTTTCCACCATGTGAACAGGAATACGAATCGTACGAGCCTGGTCAGCAATGGCGCGGGTAATCGCCTGTCTGATCCACCACGTTGCGTACGTGCTGAACTTGTACCCTTTTCGGTAATCAAATTTCTCAACCGCTTTGATCAGGCCCATGTTCCCTTCTTGAATGAGATCAAGGAACAGCATGCCGCGACCTACATAACGCTTGGCGATACTGACGACCAAACGAAGGTTTGCTTCCGCCAAGTCCCGCTTCGCTTCTTCATCTCCACTTTCAATCCGCTGTGCCAGACTGATTTCATCTTTAGCAGAAAGAAGGTTGACGCGCCCGATTTCTTTCAAGTACATACGGACTGGGTCATTGATTTTCACACCGGGAGGTACACTTAAATCGTTGAGGTCGAATTCCTCTTCTTTGTCGAGCTGTTTCATACTTGGATCCGATTCAGAGTCACCGATTACCTCGATTCCCTGCTCACTTAAGTGCTCGTAGAATTCATCCATCTGATCTGAATCCAATTCAAAATTGGAGAGCTTTTCAGCGATTTCCTCGTATGCAAGCACCCCTCTTTTCTTACCTATTTCCACTACCTGCTCTTTTGCCTGCTCAAGGGTCAATTCTGTCTGATTTTCCGTTTCTTTAGAACGTGATGGCTGTTGTTTCTTATTTGCCATGTGTCCCCCTCCTTCCAACAATCTATACAAACTAAAACCTAGTTGTGTTTTAAGGCTTGTTTCCTTTTAATGAGATCCATTGCAATCTGGGCTGCTTTAATTGGATCATTTTGCTGTTCTGCTTTTTTCAGTTCGGCTTCTAATCCTTTAATGTCCGTCCGATCCGTCTGTTCTGATCGTATCCTTACGATATAATCCTGGATTTCCTGATCGGAGATTTCTTCTCCGTTCGGTGCCATCGCCAGCTCAACGGCCAGATTCTTAATAGAAGGATCCTCAATTCGTTCCACAAACTGGCTGACATCTGATTCATTGCCGTCTTCATAATATGCGTAAAGATGGGTCACAATGACCTGATGATCTTCAATATTGAAAGCTCCCCCTATTTCCTCCTGAACTTTATCAGCAATATAAGGATCGTTCAACATATACGCAATCAGCTTTCTCTCCGCATTATGAAAAGCAGGAAGCAGCTTCTTCTGCACCGATGACTGTCTCGTTGTAGTGTTAGTATATCGGTTATTGCTTTCCTTATCCTTGGGAGCTTCCCTGCCCCTGATCGACTGTACTTCCTCTTTCAGCGTGTCGATCGATAATCCAAACTCCGACGCGATATCATTAAGGTAGTGCTCTCTTTCAATCGCACGGTCCAACGTGGAAATCTCTTGTAATACCTTTTCGATATAAGCAATTTGATCTCCTTCTAATTGGAGGTTATAATCGCGCCTGAGATAGCTCATCATGAACGAAATATACGTTTCGCTCGTGTCCAGCACTTCTTTCCGGAAACGTTCACCGCCGTGTTTTTGAATAAAGTCATCCGGATCAAGTCCATCGGGCACTCGGGCCACATACGTTTGACAGCCTACGCTTTTCACAAGTTTAGCCGCCTTTACGGCTGCCTCTATACCCGGCTTGTCCCCGTCATAACAGACAATAATCTGATCCACATATTTTTTGAGAAGGTTTGCCTGAGCACTTGAAATGGCAGTTCCCATGGTCGCTACACCATTATGAACCCCGGCTTGATCTGCGGAAATAACGTCCCCGAACCCTTCAAAAAGGATAACCGATTTTTCTTTTCGAATCGACGCCCTCGCCTGGTCGAAATTGTATAAGAGTCTTCCTTTGTGAAACAGTTCGGTCTCCGGGCTGTTTAAATATTTCGGCTCCTGCTTCCCAAGAGAACGGCCGGCAAATGCGACTGTCTTTCCAAGGTGATTGCGCAGGGGGAATATGACTCTCCCTCGAAAACGGTCGGCGTAATCTCCCTGATCGTTAACACTCAGCAAACCCGCCTTCACCATTGTCTGCGGATGAAAACCTTTCTTCTCAAGAAACGTGACCACAAAGTCCTTCGATTCCGGGGAGTAGCCCATTTGGTACTTTTGTATCGTCTCATCGGTAAACCCCCGATCAATCAGATACTGATAGGCTTCCCGGCCTTCTTTGGAATTCTTTAACAAATGATGATATAATTTGGTAAGCCACTTATGTGCTTCCAACATTGCTTGGGCTTCTGTACTCTTTTCGGATGGCCGCTCATTTGTCACCTGATCAGGCAGATCAATGCCGGCCTGCTCGGCGAGCTGCTTAAGCGCCTGTATAAAGCTGAAGCCCTCCATTTCCATCAGAAAGGTATAAACATTCCCTCCCTTTCCACAACCAAAGCAGTGAAATATCTGCTTATCCTGAGAAACGGAAAAAGAAGGAGTGCTTTCTCCATGAAAAGGACAAAGACCAAAGTAGTTTCTTCCTTGCTTCTTTAAGTCGATATAATTACCGATAACATCGACGATATCTATCGACTTTCTAATCTGATCGACAGTTTCTTCTGGGATATGTCCAGCCATATTATCACCATACTACTCCATTATTCTTGCTCTTCCTTCAAAATCCTTCTTGCTCTCTCAACAGCGCTGAAAAAACTTCGCGAAACTTGTCCCGGTCTTCCATTGTAAAGGAAGAAGGGCCTTTCCATCGTTTCCTCTGTTTCATCGTCTGCTGACGGAGAAACTTCTGATTCATAATATGATCGGCATCGCCTTCTCTAATCAGTTTACCTCTAGGCGTCATGACATAAACCCTTTTGGGCGTAAGCAGGACGGCCAGAGACAAGTCCTGTGTAATGACGACATCGTACTTTTTTACATGATTGAGAATGTATAAATCGACAGACTGCGATCCGTGATCTACAAACGTCCATTCCATCATCGATTTGTTCATGCTGTAATGATTGACGGTCGCGATGAATTGAGGAGTTAGTTCATACTGGCTGCATACTTCGACTATTTCATCCTGGACCGGGCAGCTGTCTGCATCCACCCATACGGTTACATTATGTTTTGGCATAGTATCAGTATTTCTACAATAAGCGGTAGAATCCTCCTAAATTACGAATGTTTTATTATTCTGAAAAGTTCACAGGGGTGTTAAGCAGCGTTCCCTGTTGGAAGATAAGGGAAAAGCGGTTCTCCCTTAAGGATTTTTACCACAAATAGATATTATAATACATTCCTCCTGTTTATGCCATGTCCAATTTTACCTAAATTCATTCTTCCCAACAAAAGTCGCGCTTAATCAAAGCGCGACTTCCTTCATCTTTACTATTGCTGAGCATCTTTGCGGAGTTTGTTCAAAATAACGTTAGCTGTCTCTTCCACTGCTTTGTTGGAAACATCGATGACCGGACAGCCGATCCGCTCTACGATCTTGTTGAAATGATTAAGTTCCTGATTAATTCTGTCCATATTCGCATAGCTCGCCTGCGCCCCAAGACCAAGCGACTTCAGACGTTCTTTACGGATATCGTTCAGCTTCTCCGCACTGATCTTCAAGCCGATGCATTTCTCCGGATCAACCCGGAACAACTCAGAAGGAGGCTGGACTTCCGGAACAATTGGAACGTTCGCTACCTTTAAACGCTTATGAGCCAGGTATTGCGATAGCGGAGTTTTAGATGTCCTTGATACGCCGATCAAAACGATGTCCGCTTTGGTAATCCCTCTTGGATCCCTGCCGTCATCGTAACGGACGGCGAACTCTATCGCTTCCACCCGCTTGAAGTAATCTGCATCCAGTTTGTGAACAAGACCCGGTTCAAGCCGTGGTTTGATATGCAGATGGTCTTCCATTAACTCCATCATAGGTCCCATGATGTCTACACACTTAACGCCCAGCTTGTCGGCTTCTTTCATAAGATGATCCCTGAATTCCGGAACAACAAGAGTGAAACCGATCATAGCGCCCTGCTCCTTTGCCTGCTGGACCGCCTCGTTAATGGTCCCCTTATCTTCTACATACGGAATGCGCTGCAAATCGAACGGTCCATCATCGAATTGGCTGAGACAGGCTTTCACGACCAATTCCGCTGTTTCACCGACGGAATCCGAGAGTACATATATCAATGGTTTATCCACGATTCCCATCCCTACCTTCCTCGACTCATAAATGTTGATCCCGGGCAAGCTCAACGAGAGCCTTCGTAATATTTGTTTTCGTCAACCTTCCGACTACGACCTGCCCACTTTCCTCGGGTGTAACGACAGGAAGCCCGTCGATCTGCTTCTCAATCAATTTTTGTGCGGCATCCAAAAGAAGGTCTTCGGGTTGACATACGGTTATATTCGGCATACGTGTCATGATGATGTGGACGGGTACAGAGGTCAAATCTTGATTGCCGATGCTTGCACGCAGCAAATCTTTCCTCGAAAGAACACCGACGAGGTGCGTGTGCTCATTGATTACGAAAAGGGTCCCTACATCTTCCAGGAACATTGTGCAGATCGCATCATATGCAGACACGTTTTCGTCGACGACAATCGGTATCGATTGGTATTCCTCTACTTTGAATTTCTTCAACTTTTCAGTGAAGAGCTCGGACCCCGTCTTGCCGGTGAAGAAGTATCCGACACGGGGCCTGGCATCCAAGTAACCGGCCATAGTCAAAATGGCCAGGTCCGGACGCAGGGTAGCCCGCGTCAAATTCAAGCGCTCCGCTATGTTCTCCCCGGTGATCGGTCCATTGTCTTTCACGATTTGTATGATTTGTTCCTGTCGATTAGATAATTCCAATCCATCACCACCCTGATCACTCAATGTGACATACTATTTACTATTATAGCTCATATTCTTCTTCGGGTAAAAGGGGGTGACTCAGAACTGCTGCTTCCACTCGATTGCATTCAAGTCTGCAAACAGATAAACATCTTCAGCAATGGCTTTCAGCATGCTTAAACGATTAAGGCGTACGTTCTTGTCTTCGGCCATGACCATAGTGTGTTCAAAGAATGCGTGAATAGGTTCAGCAAGTCCGGACAACTTATTCAGTGCATCCTCCCACTGCTCCTGTTGCAGAAGTGCCACATACGCTTCGTGTATGGATTGATGTACTTGATGAAGTCGTTCTTCTTCCGCGTTTTCAAACAAGGATGGATCGACTGTTCCTGCATCCTCAGCCTTTTTAGCAAGATTCAGTACACGCCCCAGTGCTTCATGGACTGGTTTAAATGCCTGATCCTGTCTTTTCTCAACGAGGATACGTCCTTTAGCAGAAGCGGAAGGAAAGACACCGATGCCGTTTGCAAGCACCGCTTCGACGATATCCGGATCGATATGGTCTTCTCTTAACAAATACGCGGCACGAACACGGAAAAATTCGTGAAGATCTTCATGGACTTCTTCTTTCGTGCGGGTCGGCAGTGCTCAGTTCTATGTAGAACTGGTGCACAAGGTCAATGAGGTTTTCCACTGGCACGTTCCACTTTCTCTCATTCAAAGTCTGTAAGATTCCAAGCGCTTGACGACGTAAGCCGTATGGGTCTTGAGAACCGGTTGGAATAATGCCGATAGAGATACTTCCGACAATGGTATCGAGTTTGTCAGCTATACTTACGATGGAGCCGATGACGCTTGCTGGCACCTCTCCATTTGCCTGACGAGGCATGTAGTGCTCATTAATTGCGACAGCAACTTCTTCCGGTTCTCCGAAGATGCGGGCGTACTTCTCCCCCATCACGCCCTGAAGTTCCGTGAACTCATCCACCATTTGTGTAACCAAGTCGAATTTGCTGATTTCTGCTGCGCGTACCGCATGTTTTCCAGTCGTTTCATCCAGGTCAAGCCACTCACTCAATTTCTTTGTAATGGCAACGATCCGCTGCACTTTATCAGCAAGCGTCCCGAGCTCTTCCTGGTAGACCATCCGGGACAGCTTCTCCATTTTCTGGTCGATGCTGCCTTTTTGATCTTCCTCGTAGAAGAATTGAGCGTCTTTTAAGCGGGCCTTTAGAACCTTTTCGTTCCCTCGTGCAACATTCTCTATATGCTTTTCATTCCCGTTCCTTACTCCTACGAAATAGGAGAGGAGCGTTCCTTCTTTAGAACGAACAGGGAAATATCGCTGATGCTCCTTCATAGAAGTAATCAATGCTTCTTCCGGAATGGCGAGGAATTCATCGGAGAAGCTTCCACTGAACACTGTTGGATATTCCACAAGATGGGTAACTTCATTCAACAGGTCTTCATCAATGATGAGTTTCCAGCCTTTTGATGCTTCCAAAGCTTTTAACTGACGATGGATTTCCTGTTTCCTCTCTTCGGCTGAAGCAAGAACGTTTTGATCCTTCATTATTTGTTCGTACTGGTCAGCAGAAGGGATCGTCGTCTTTCCACCGAGGAAGCGATGACCGAATGTTGTTTTACCGGCTTCTACATTCTCAATGGTGAAAGGAATGACTTCTTCTCCGAAAAGTGCTGCAATCCAGCGAATCGGGCGGACATAGCGAAGATCACGATCTCCCCACCGCATGTTTTTCGGGAACGAGAGACTAAGGAAGACTTCACGAAACTGTTTCAGCAGTTCGAAAGTTTCCTGGCCCTCGATATACTTGTTGACATGGACATATTCCGTTCCGCCGATTTCTTTGAAGTAGATGTCATCGACACCTTTTCCCTGCCCCTTGGAAAAACCGATGGCAGCTTTCGTCCAGTTGCCTTCTTCATCCAATGCGATTTTCTTGGCCGGTCCTTTTGCTTCTTCCTCGACATCCGGCTGTTTTTCCGCTACATCCGTGATTTGTACAGCGAGACGACGTGGGGTGGCGAAGTCTTTCACAGCCCCGTAAGGAATGCGGTTCTCTTCCAACCAAGCGATGGTCTTCTCTTTTAATTGACCGATGGCATCATCGATAAATCGTGCCGGTAATTCTTCAACTCCAAGTTCAAACAATACGGTTTTACTCATTGGTATCCTTCTCCTCCTTCAGCATCGGGAATCCGAGGCGCTCGCGTTCTTCCACATAAGTCTTGGCAATTTTCCTTGCAAGGTTACGAACTCTTGAGATGTAACCGGTACGCTCTGTCACACTGATGACTCCTTTAGCGTCAAGCAGGTTGAACGTATGGGAACACTTCAACACGTAATCATAGGCAGGGAAAACAAGGCCTTGTTCCATAATGCGCTTTGCCTCCTGCTCGTAAGTATTAAAGAGATCGAAAAGCATTTGTTCATCCGATGCTTCGAACGTATAAACCGAATGTTCATATTCCGGCTGTGTGAAAATATCTCCGACCGTAACTCCATTCGTCCATTCCAGTTCGAAAACATTCTCCTTATCCTGAATATAAGAGGCAAGTCTCTCCAAACCATACGTAATTTCAGCAGAAACCGGGCGTGCTTCCAATCCACCGATTTGTTGGAAATAAGTGAACTGCGTAATTTCCATACCGTCGAGCCATACTTCCCAGCCCAGCCCGGCAGCTCCAAGCGTCGGGTTCTCCCAGTTATCTTCCACGAAACGGATATCGTGCTTATCCGGGTCGATACCGAGTGCGCGGAGAGAATCCAAGTAGAGTTCCTGGATATTATCCGGGGAAGGCTTCATGATCACTTGAAATTGATGGTGCTGATAAAGACGGTTCGGGTTCTTGCCGTATCGACCATCCGCAGGGCGACGTGATGGTTCCACGTATGCCACGTTCCAAGGCTCAGGTCCAAGGCTCCGGAGCAGTGTCATCGGGGACATCGTCCCTGCCCCTTTCTCTGTGTCGTATGCCTGCATGAGCAGACACCCCTGGTCGGACCAGTGTTTTTGTAATGTTAAGATCATATCTTGTATGTTCATTGTTTCCCTCCTCGAATTATAGGTAGATAAAAAAGACCCCGTCCCTATGCCTGTTTCAGCATAGGGACGGGGTCTCCGCGGTTCCACCCTAATTGCTTTCTCCATAAGAAAGCCACTTTTAAAGAATTTGCTCCGGAACGCCTTCACCAAACCGCATGATGCCTGACTCTCACCCCCACAGGCTCGCTTTAACCAGCATTGTTCAGCTACTACTTTCCTTCAACGCAAAACGATATTTTGTATTCAAATCATACTCTACTGACTGATGTCTGTCAAATAACATCAGGAGAACTGATCAAGCTGTCTGAGGAACTTTTTTGATTTCAAAAAATAACCGCCGTATCGTTCGTAATAATCATCCATCAACTGCCTGAGCAGTTTCTTATTTTCTTCCTTCATCGTGATGGTACCCAAACGCTTGACATCCATATGTAGAAATACACGCAACAGCTTCGGCAGCGGTTCCGGCAGTCCATAGGCTTCCGGATCGCGCCCTTTACAACGAAAGCACAAGACGCCTCCTTCCACGATGGAGAAAGAGAACGGTCCTTCCTGACTGCCGCAGTGAATACACTGATCCACGACCGGAGCAAAGCCCGCTTTCTTGAACATCTTCAGTTCGTACATCATCGAAAGGATGTTCGGATCCTTGCCTTCGTTCATCCAGGACAGTGTCTGCAGGAGCTGTTCAAAAAGAAAAGGATCCGGCTGTTTTTCTTCCATGAGTTTGTCCGTCAATTCAGCAATATAAGAAGCGTACGCTGTTTTAACGATATCTTCGCGGATCGATCGCAGCGAAGAGAGCATTTCGCCCTGACTCATAGAACCTAATCCGGACCCCGAATGAATGAGGTACATCCCATGGATGAAAGGCTGCGTCACCGATGACATCCGGCTTTTCGGCTTTTTAGCCCCGCGCGCCATCACAGCAATTTTACCTTTTTCTCTAGTCATCAGGGTTACGACCTTATGAGTCTCCCCGTAATCGTTCGTCCGGATGACCAAGCCTTCCACTTTGTCTAACAAATGGCTCACCTGCTTCGTTAGTGTCTCCACTCATCTGTTGATAAAAATTCAGGAGAAGAAGCATGTTTCTCTTCAGACTGTTGATCTTGAGACTCCAACTCTTTCATTAACAAATACGTCTCCACGCTTCCAGTCATACTGAAAACATTCCATGAAAGTTTGTCGCGCACAAGAAACACCGCCTTTCATATCATTGTTAAACAAATACACAATATTAGAATGCGTTCTTCTCCTTGAAACCATAAGGCTTAATTTTTTCCAAGTATCAATATTCGTCTTCCCGATAGCCGAAATCGCTGAGCTGGATCTGCTTGTTGCGCCAGTCTTTCTGCACCTTGACCCAAAGCTCCAGGAACACCTTACTGCCAAGCAGCGCTTCAATATCCTTCCGGGCACGCTTTCCGACTTCCTTCAACATACTGCCCTGCTTGCCGATGATGATGCCTTTCTGTGATTTCCGCTCTACAATGATGGCAGCCTGGATATAAACGGCATTAGAGTTTTTCCGCTTTTCAATTCCCTCGATAACCACCGCGATGGAGTGCGGAACTTCCTCTCTTGTCAGATGCAGTACTTTTTCCCTGATGAATTCACTGATAACAAAGCGCTCCGGGTGATCGGTGATTTGATCTTCCGGATAAAACTGAGGACCTTCCGGAAGATGATTCTTCAGGACGGAGACAAGGTGGTTCACATTGTTTCCCTCAAGGGCGGAAATAGGAATGATTTCTTCAAAGTCGAACATTCCTTTATACTGCTCAATTAAAGGGAGCAATTCATCCGGATGCACCTTATCAATCTTATTGATGATCAGAAATACCGGTTGGTCGACGCGTTGGAGACGATCAATGATGAATTGGTCTCCCCGGCCGTATCCTTCCTCCGCATTGATCATAAACAAGACGGCATCCACTTCATTCAGCGTATTCTCAGCAACATTGACCATATAGTCCCCGAGGCGGTGCTTCGGCTTATGGATACCGGGTGTATCAATAAATATCATTTGTGCTTCTTTATCTGTATAGACCCCTTGAATTTTGTTTCTCGTTGTTTGCGGCTTATCACTCATAATTGCGATTTTTTCCCCGATGACGCGGTTCATAAATGTCGATTTCCCGACATTCGGACGACCTACGATCGTGATGAAACCGGACTTGAAATTGTCTGTCATAGCTGTTCCTCCAATAATTACTTAAACGTTACTCTCTATATTCTACTATACATTGCCCATACTTTCATGAAGTTAGAGCAACGGAATGAGTTTCGGCAGGAAAATGATCAATCCGATCACGATCGATCCGGCGCTCGCGACGAGCACCGCACCTGCCGCTATATCTTTAACTTCCCCCACCGCAGGATGCCGCTCTGGAGCTAGATGATCCAGGATCCGTTCAATCGCGGAGTTCACCATCTCCAGTGTCATTACAAGAGCGATGATCCCCACAACAACCGCCCATTCCAAAGCGGAAATCGAGAGCACAGCACCCGCGATACATACGATGGAAGCGACGGAGAGATGGATTCGAAAGTTTCGCTCAGAGTTTATGACACGAACAAGACCGTGCCAAGCATATCGAAATCCAATTCCCCGTTTCTTTTTACGACCTTTCGAGTCCGAACTCATGGAGGATTTCCTCTTGACGGCCAAACATCTTCTTCTCATCCTCAGTATTCATATGGTCATATCCCAGGAGATGCAGGAAACCGTGCAAAGCAAGGAAACCGAGCTCTCTTTCAAGGGAATGCCCATATTCTTCCGCCTGCATCTTCGCTGTATCAACAGAAATAATGATGTCTCCGAGAATCATCGGCATATTCTCATCCAGCACGTTCACTTCTTCTTCTCCTTCTCCCAATTCCTGCATAGCGAAGGAAATCACATCCGTCGGTGTATCTTTTTGTCGGTAATTTCGGTTAATCTCCTGAATTTCTTTATCATCCACGAAACTAACAGACACTTCTGCTTCCGCTTCAATTCCCTCTTTCTCTCCTGCAAAACTAATGATGCGGTGGATCAAGTCAACGAACGCTTCGTCGACGGAATTCGTTTCATCATGAAAATCAATGGTAATCATTATTTAGCCTCCCTGACTAATTGTTTCGTATCCGGATATTCAATTCTTGAATGGTAGATCCCTTGAAGCGTCTCACATATGGCATATTCCAACTTCTTAAGGTCATTAAACGTCAAATGGCTGTCGTCTAACTGCCCATCAAGCAAGCGGCTTTCCATAATGGAGCGGACGATGGAGCGAATTTTATCTGCTGTCGGATGGTCCAAAGAACGAACAGCAGCCTCAACGGAATCGCAGATATTGATAATCGCAGCTTCTTTTGTTTGAGGTTTGGGCCCCGGGTAACGGAACTCTTCCTCCTTCACGCTCTCTCTACGTTCCTGTGCCTTATGGAAGAAATATTTGAGCAGAGTCGTTCCGTGATGCTGTTCCGCAATTGCAATAATCTCGGGCGGAAAGTTTTCCTTTTCCAGCATGGCCGCTCCTGCATAAGGGTGATCGATAATGATTTCGGCACTCTCTTCCGGTTCCATATAATCATGAGGGTTCTTCATCCCCATTTGATTCTCGATAAAAAAGTGCGGTTTTACCGTTTTTCCTAAATCATGATAATAAGCAGCTACTCTTGCCAAAAGTCCGTTGGCACCAATAGACTCGCATGCCGCTTCACTTAAGTTAGCGACCATAACACTGTGATGGTACGTCCCGGGTGCTTCTATCAATATTTTCCGCAGGACCGGGTGATTGGGACTTGCCAAGGCTAACAGTTTCTGGTCGGACAGTATACCGAAACCTGTCTCGAAGAAAGGAAGGAGACCAAGGGTAAGAACCGCCGCAATCATGGCAGCAGCAAAGCCGTACCCGCAATAAAGGAGCACTTCCGACCAGGTGTATTTCTCAAAAGAAATGAATAGGAAGAACAAGATGGTACATATATTGGTGATAGCAACACCGGCACTCGCCTTCACGATGGACAACCTTTCTTTCTTCCTTGTAAGAAAGAAGATACCGGCCAACTGGGATAAGAGCAGGTACATACCGGCAGCAGCATTCAGCGTACCGGACAATTGTCCGTTGAACAATACACAGCCCATAAGCGCATAGAGGATCGCCATAACAAGAGCCAGTCTCTCCCGACAAAGGACTTTGATCAACACCGCCCCTGTCGCTGCCGGAACTAAATAAAAGATAGGCTGATCCATACTATCATAAAGACTGATCATCTTCATCAAAAAAACCATAAAGATGGATATGAGCGCCGTAATCGCCAGATGACTTAGTGAAAGGCCGTAATGATGCACAGCACGAAAACTTTCCATATACATAATCGTCCCCAAAAGAAGCGCAAAACATGCCAGTCCCAAAAACGGCAAAAGGTTTCTCTGCTCTTTCAACACACCCGTTAAACGAAGGTCTTCGTAAATATCATTGGTAATGGTTGACCCTTTTTGGACCAGCACCTCCCCTGCACGGATCATGATGGGTTCGACCTGGGAGGCTGCTGACTTAATTGCTTCTTCCGTCCTCCTCGGATCGTAAAGCGAATTTTCCACGAGCCCAAACGCTGCAATGTCGGAAACCACTTGCTTTAAAGAAGCAGGCACGCTGGAGTATTCTGCTTTGAGATGAATGTTCCGCTCGGCATCCGGCAGATCTTCCGCACGGATTCCATCTTCTAAAGCAGTATGTACGGAGGGGATAAGAAATTGTTTCGCCGTTTCCCTTTCCTCTTTGTCTGCCTGTAGCAGCGGCAGAAAAATCTCCGTCGGAAGCTCTGAAGTAATTTCATCAGAAAGAAGAGCCTGCACTTTCCTAAGCTGCTCTTCCTTCCCAGCGGCATCGTCTCCTTCAGCGCCCGTTTCTTCCACTACATCAAAAATTTCTTCGATCATGGATATCCGCTCTTCCGTTATATCCTCAGAAACCGTGTAGCGGTCATCTACCGCTCTCGTGACTTCCCTTATCTGCTGGTCCGTTTTCTGTTCGTTTTCGATCGTAATCGGGGACCGGATCGTCTCCGGGGCCGTTCCGTATTTCTCCAAATTATAGGTCTGAGTCTGTATGTTCGGTATCGCCAGTATAAAGAAAAAGGCTGCAACGACCAAGGCCAACAATCCGATGATCGGCTTCGATGTACGCCATTCGCCCTTAAAGAATCTTTCACGCATCCTATCGAACATCACGCCACTCCCTTACATAATTTTCCTTGCAGAACAGAAAATAAGACCCTTTTCTCAGGGCCTTATTTGTCTTCCCTTTCGTACGCATCTATGATCCGTTGAACGAGCGGGTGTCTGACTACATCGGATTGCTCCAGGTGGATGAATGCCGAGCCTTTCACTTTCCCTAAGCGTTCTTCCGCCACTCTTAGTCCGGACTTCACGCCTTTAGGAAGATCGACTTGGGTGATATCACCCGTTATGATCATCTTGGATCCGAATCCTAGTCGAGTCAAAAACATTTTCATTTGTTCAGGTGTCGTGTTCTGTGCTTCATCCAAAATTGCGAAAGCGTCATCCAGAGTCCGCCCGCGCATGTAGGCCAGAGGGGCAATTTCAATCGTTCCTCTATCAATGAGCCTCGCCGTGTGCTCGGCACCGAACACATCGTGCAGGGAGTCGTATAGCGGACGAAGATACGGGTCTACCTTTTCCTTCAGGTCTCCAGGCAGGAAACCTAAACTTTCGCCTGCTTCAACCGCTGGCCTTGTCAGGACAATCCGTTTAACATCTCCGTTCTTCAGTGCATTTACCGCCATGACGACAGCCAAATACGTCTTACCTGTTCCCGCAGGCCCGATACCGAAGACTAGGTCGTTCTTCTTAATAGCAGCAATATAATTCCGCTGCCCGAGCGTCTTAACACGGATCGACTTACCTTTGGCGTTTTTGGTGATCTCATCTTCATATAATGCTTCAAATTGATTTATTTTCCCTTTTTTAGCAAGTTCCACCGCGTAGACAATATCACGTTCTGTTACAGTCAGTCCCTTTCTGATAATAGCGAGTACACTCATCAGGATGTCCTCTACCATCTTCACATGCTCAGCCGGGCCGGACACACGTACTTTCTCCCCACGGGTGATGATCGTCACTTTCAACTGCTCTTCAATCTGTTTTAAATTGCGGTCTTCTGTACCGAACAGAGCTAATGCTTCTGTCGTATTATCTAATTGAATGTCCATGTTCTTCAAGTCTTCTGGCATACTCAATCTCCTTGGCTTAAATACTTTGTGACTGCAATATTTTCATGTACTTTATACAATAGGATTAATTTTACTTTACCATGCTCCTCACCCAGGTGCAAAACTTTTTCCTCCTTGATTTCTGCATCTTTAGGGATCTCCTGCTGCAAGCTTCGTCTTCCCGATGCAAGACCCAGTTTCTCTAACTCATCCCTTGAGGACGCATATGCTTTCGGGTCAATAGAATAGTGATCCGTCGTCTTCATTCCAAACGGACTTTCCCAACCGAACAAGTCCCAGCCATCCCTGTGGTTCTCTTCTCGAAAATTTCCGTCCTCCCCTTTCCACCATCCCCAGAAGGGAACTTCCCACTCCCCAAGGCGGAAGTGATACTCCGACTCCACTTGACCGTCTGTAAGCGTCAGCACCTGTTTCATAGGCAGGTTCTGCTCCACTTTATACCATGTCTCTGCAATTACTTCCCCGTCCGAATGAATGACAGTTTCTTTGTCTTCTACAAGTTTTCCGGTCGCCAGCACTTGTCCTTTTTTAACGACGTCGTACACGGAAACAAGTGGACGGCCTTTCTTAATAAACGTCTCCACTATCATCCCTTTCTTTGCAGCAACCAGGTTTGAGGGACGGTTGTCCATTTTCGTATCATAGCGAGTTTTCTCCACACCATAAAGGTGATAACTCGTCCCCTGCTTCTTGACCCCTATCCAAAGCAGATCAGGTACATCATCAAGCAGCTTCTGCTGAATCTCGATCGGATCACTCATCCCGATGGTCAACTTACCCGGCTTGATTCCATAATCCTTCAAATGTGTCTCCACATCCGCTTCTAATTCCGGCGTCAGCCCGTCCACTTTGATGGACCAAAGGGTGTTAGCGAGGAGAAATATGACGACGACTGCAGCAAGGAAGGCGAAGACTAAATACAACCGCCCCAGCATTTGATTAATAAAAAACGGCAGCCCGTTTCCACCTTTAATAGATATTTTACATCGATACTTTTTCCGTAATTGACGAAGTATCTGCCAGTCTTTCAACCGGATCGTAAGGAGGACCTTCCCCTCCTCCGTGCGCTTCATATCCGATATATGGCACCCGCGTTTAACACACGCCTGCAGAAACGGCTCCATTAATGCCCCCTGAACTTCCACCATCATCCTGCCATGAAAAAAGTCACGCTGGTTCCTCAAGTTTTCACCCCCCCGGCCGAGTCAGGCAAGAATTCCACCGACTGCAGTTCTCCTTCCAGTAGCAGCTCTTCCTTCAACATCATTTTCACGCCAAGGTCCTTACCTAAAATGCGAACCTGCCCCTTTTTATATTGAATCCTGATCTCATGATCCGAGAAATGCAGGAGGCCTGTATGATTCTCTATGTACAAATGAATCGAGCCGATCGTCGTGATCCTTGGCAAATCCAGCATGACATCAGAAGGTAAATCAAAGTAACGACCGATCCATGTACGGATATGCTGCTGCCATTTTGACATGCGCCCGCCCTCCTCTCTCTTTATTTATACGAAAAACGCACGAATTGTATCACTACAATTCGTGCGTTTCGGTTATCTTTTTCGCGGATGAGAGGAATGGGGCTTGTGTGCCCGGGGAGGACCAAGCACCTCCGCCATCAAAATTCCTTCCGCAAGCTTCTTTTTATTCCAGCTCTTCGGATTTGCAACACTAACTTCTCTGCGCCCTGTTCCTGCTGACTGCGCAGAAGTTACTTCCACCTGGGGGCCGGGACCGGACGACCGTCGCTCCGACCCGCGCATTCTCTCTCTGGATTGCTGCACTTCATTCAAGCGCTGCTGTTTCTCTTCATAGTAACGCTTCAGACGATCTTCTCCACTCGTCTTGTCTGCTTCCACCTTCTGTTCCGGCACCTTCTCAGGAGCCGGGCTGGAAGACGGCATCGGCCGGGCTGGTTTATCTGCCTGCTGCTCTTTCTTCCCTGCTCCACTGAAAAAGCTGATGATTCCACCGATGATTGCAGCGACGACGAGGAAGTTACTGAATATCAGATCAAGAAGATCTCCCATATCCATTCTCCTTTTCGTCCATCATTGGATTATTTATCTTCACCTTCGGAATCTTCGTCAGATCCTTTGCCGAGTGTATTCCTCATATCTGTGTCGGCATTGATATTCTGATAGTTCATATAATCCATCACACCCATTTTTCCTGAACGGAGAGCCGCAGCAAGGGCTTGTGGAACTTCCGCCTCTGCTTCAACAACCTTCGCCTGCATTTCTTGAACACGGGCGCGCATTTCTTGTTCCTGGGCAATTGCCATAGCGCGGCGTTCTTCCGCTTTCGCCTGGGCAATGTTTTTATCTGCTTCCGCCTGATCGGTTTGAAGGATGGCACCGATGTTCTTCCCGATATCAATGTCTGCAATATCAATCGATAGAATTTCAAATGCAGTCCCCGCGTCCAACCCTTTGCCTAAAACATTCTGCGAAATACGATCCGGATTCTCCAGCACTTGACCATGACTGGAGCTGGAACCGATAGTAGAGACGATACCTTCACCTACACGGGCAATAACGGTATCTTCCCCTGCACCACCGACGAGGCGGTCGATGTTGGCACGCACAGTAATCCGCGCCTTCGCTTTCACTTCAATCCCATCCATCGCTACACCGGCGATAAACGGCGTTTCAATAACTTTAGGGTTAACACTCATCTGCACAGCTTCCAGTACATCACGGCCGGCAAGATCAATGGCCGCACAACGCTCGAAGCTTAGTTCGATATTTGCACGCTGCGCTGCAATCAAGGCATTAACAACGCGGTCTACGTTACCTCCCGCCAAGTAGTGACTCTCCAACTGGTTTGTATCGACGTTTACCCCCGCTTTGTGGGCCTTGATCAACGGGTTAATGACTCTGGATGGAATAACCCTTCTCAAACGCATACCTACCAGTGTAAAGATATTGATCTTCACTCCCGCAGCCAAGGCACTGATCCACAGCATAACGGGTATAAACGTGAACAGAACTGCTAATACGATAATAATGATACCGATGATAATTAACGGCATTAATTCCTGAAGTGTCAAAATACTTCCTCCTCTTATTCGTCTGTTTTTAAGGCCCTGACAACTATTCTGGACCCTTCTGTCTTCACAACTTTCACTTTTTCTCCTATTCCGATGAAACCGCCTTCTGTGACTACATCAAGCCTTTCTCCATCAAAATCAGCGGTTCCGGATGGGCGAAGCGGGGTGATGGCGCTTCCTTCCAAACCTATAAGCTCCAGCCTGCTTACCGACGACACGTATCCTTTATCACTGGAGGTGGAGTCATTTAAAATAATGTGGCGGAAAAATCCCTTTTCGAGTCCGATCGTCTTGAAAAGAATGACGGACACGATAATGGTAACAATCAGAGCTATTCCGATACTCATCGCCATGTGCCCCATATCCGCGGAGGACATCATAAGGGCGGCGACAATAGCTACAACCCCAATCACCCCGGCTATCCCTCCCGGAAGGAACAACTCCGCTATCACCAGGCCTACACCAAGAATCAACAGAATGATCGCCTCATATCCCGCAAGTCCTGCGACAATATGTCCGTAGAAGAACAGGACGAGTGCCAACGCTCCCATAATTCCAGGTATACCGAAACCAGGTGAATAAAGCTCCACTACAAGCCCTATACTTGCGATTGAAAGCAAGATCGGAATGACGACAGGATCCGTTAAAAATCTGGCCACGTTCTCTGAAAGCGTTGGGTTCTCTTCAACTATCTCTGCATCCGATAAACCAAGCGCACTCAACAGTTCATTACGATCTTCTACGATTCCTTCTGCATAACCGACTTCCTCTGCTTCTTTCGGACCTAACGTGAGGAATTCTCCTTCCGGCGCACCATAGTCGGGGAGGTCTACATTACTATCCGCCATGGCTCTTGCGTACTGTGGATCTCTTCCATTCGCTTCAGCGGCTGCCACCATAGCTGAAATCCAGGCAGACTGTGCTTTTTTGTCGGCCGCTGTCCCATCAGAATTGATTACTCCGGAAGCTCCCATCGTCGCCTGTGGTTTCATGTATATAGTATCTGCATTCAATGCTATATAAGAACCGGCTGAATACGCTCTGCTTGTGACAAATGCTGTGTTGGGAATGTCGAGATCCTGAAAGATCTCGCCGATGTCACCGGCCGCATCTACCCTTCCGCCGGGAGTATCAATTTCAAAAATGATGTGGTCGACACCGTTTTCCTCGGCATCAGACGTTACCCTTTCAAGAAAGGCCGCCATTCCCCTTTCCACCGTATCCCTTACAGGAACGATATATACAGTCTCTCCTTCACCATCTGCTTGAGTTATGATATCTCCAGGACTGATTGCTAAGTATAAGGCGAAGATAAGGATTGCCGCATAGAGCGAAACGCGAACCGATTTCTTCATTCCTCCATCACCTCCCTCCAGATAGTTTTCCCATCGTACCATTCCTATACGAACGAATGCGGTTTCAGGTTTCAAAAATATAAAAAGGCCTCTCTTACTTAATAAGAGAGGCCTTTATATTGTTTAAGATAATTGCTGAAGAACGAGTTTATTGACCTTGGTTCCGTCGGCCTTGCCCTTAACTTTAGGCATGACGGCGCTCATGACTTTACCCATGTCACTCTTGGAAGCAGCTCCTACTTCCGCAATCGCTTCATCAACGATTTGCTTGAGTTCTTCATCTGTCAGCTGTTTCGGCATATATACTTGTAAAATCTCAAGTTCACGTTCGAGTCCTTCTACAAGATCTTCACGTCCAGCTTCTCTGAATTCATGGAGGGAATCATTTCTCTGTTTTACCTCACGGGTTAAAACAGTCAATTCTTCTTCTTCAGATAATGAGTCTTTCCCCAGTTTAATCGCTTCATTCTGCATAGAAGCTCTGACCATGCGGATCGTTGACAAACGTTCCTTGTCACGTGCCTTCATGGCCGTTTTCATATCCTGGGCTAGACGGTCTGTAATAGTCATCTCTTCAACACCCTCTACAATTACTTACGCTTTCTAGCCGCCTCAGACTTTTTCTTACGGCGTACGCTAGGCTTATCGTAATATTCACGCTTACGATATTCCGCTAATGTACCACTTTTTGATACATCACGCTTAAAGCGACGAAGAGCATCTTCAAGAGACTCGTTTTTACGAACGCGAGTTGTTTTTGACATGCTAATTTCCCTCCCTCCGAAGCAAACAAAACTGTTTCTCTTGTATGGGAACCCCCCATACCTTTGACAATTATATTATAAGGAGCACATACGGTCAACTTTTTTTGCGGAATAACCGATCTTTATTACCGTTTTCTTCCACGTTAACCAGCTGCTAATCCTTGATTAGTAATCAGAGGTACCCTGTCCTCCATTAATGATGGAAATCCCGGCACTTGCACCGATCCGGGTCGCACCCGCTTCAATCATCGCTTTTGCTCCATCATAGTCGCGGACACCGCCGGATGCTTTGACACCCATTTCCGGGCCTACGGTTTTGCGCATCAGGCTGATATCTTCAACCGTTGCACCGCCGCCGGAGAAACCTGTTGATGTTTTAACATAATCAGCCTCTGCTGCTTTGGCAAGTTTGCATGCCGTTACTTTTTCTTCGTCTGTCAGAAGAGATGTTTCAATAATAACTTTTACAAGAGCTTGATCTTTGGCAGCGTTAACGACAGCTTCGATATCTTCCTGTACAAGAGCACTGTTCCCTGATTTAAGCTCTCCGATGTTAATAACCATGTCCACTTCTGTAGCACCGTTCTCGATTGCCTGCTTCGTTTCAAAAGCTTTCGTTTCTTTCGAAGTGGCTCCAAGCGGGAAACCAATAACGGTACAAACCTTCACATCTGTATCCTTCAACAGACTATAGCAATACTCGACCCAGTGTGGGTTTACACAAACAGAAGCGAAATGGTTCTCTTTCGCTTCTTCACAAATCTGAGTGATTTTTTCTTTTGGTGTATCCGGCTTCAGTTGCGTGTGGTCTATCATTTTAGCTAAGTTTTGTTCCATGGATGATTCGTCCTTTCACGGTTTAGTTGTTCGTACATCTTATTGTAGCACAGCATGAAAGCGATTCAAATATAAAAACCGCACACTTATTCCTGTTCCTCGAACAGAAAAGAAATACTGGACAAGAAGTAAAGAGGGGCTGTCTCCATACGAAGGATCCGGGGTCCTAAGCGGATAGATAAAAATCCATCCCCATCCAGCGTCTGCACTTCCTGGTCAGAAAAGCCGCCCTCGGGACCAAAGACCACGAGAACCTTCTCTCCCGGAGATGCTTCTGCCAATCGTGTGTGCAGTGCATACGAACTTCCTCTTCTTGCCTCGTCTGCGTATGCAAAAAAGCACCGGTCGAAAGCTTTTTTTCTGGTTCTTAATTCTGATAATGATACGGGTGGATAAATGTCAGGGACGTGAGACCGCTCTGACTGCTCCGCCGCTTCCTTAGCGATTTTCTCGAGCCTGTTGATTTTTTTATCCACTTTTTTATTCTCCCATTTCGCGACACAACGCTCCGCTTTAAACGGGATGAAGGCATGGGCACCGAGCTCCGTTCCTTTCTGAACAACTTGCTCAAGCTTGTCGCCTTTACCGATTGCGGACACGATCGTCACCTGTACCGGAAGTTCCCTGTCTTCCTTCCGCCATTCACCAAACTTACATACAACGGTGTCCTCCGATATATCCGTAATTTTACAAAGAGCCGGTCCCTTATCGGGATGGATGGCTATGATTTCATCACCGGTTCCCATTCTCATCACACGCGTTATATGATGTACGTCATTACCAACTATGGTGATATGGCTATCCCGCCACTGTTCTCGATCAATGAAATATCGCTGCATCGTCCATCACTCCGGTTTTCGTGCAATAATGCTGACCCAGTCTTCCATCATGTTTGTTTCGACGATCTCAAAACCAGATTCCACCAGACGATCTCTGACCATTTCTTTCCTGGCTGAAATAATACCACATGTGATGAAATAGCCACCCGGTTTCACCACGTTATACGCGTCATCAGTAAACTTAACAATGATTTCTGCAAGGATGTTGGAAACGATCAGATCCGCTTCCCAGTCCACCCCTTGAAGAAGATCATTGACCTGAACCGTCACTTTATCATCGACCTTATTTAGAGCAGCATTATTTTTTGAGCTGGACACAGCAACGTCGTCCAAATCGTAAGCATACGCGTGTTCCGCTCCTAGAAGAATGGATGCTACGCTTAAAATGCCGGACCCTGCTCCTACATCGATCACGTTGTCTCCCGGAACAAGGTACTGTTCCAGTGCCTGAATGCTGAGAACCGTCGTTGGGTGAGTCCCCGTACCGAATGCCATTCCTGGATCCATTTCAATAATGATTTCGTCACTGGATACCGGCGTGTAGTCCTCCCACGTAGGGATAATGGTAATTTTCTCGGAAATCTTCACCGGTTTATAATATTTCTTCCACGATGTTGCCCAATCTTCTTCATGTACCTCTTGGATCGTGACTTCATTTCTCCCGATATCGATACCGAATTCGGTTAGGTTGTTAACCGAACGTTTAATGCCGTCCACGGTTTCCCCAAGAAAACTAGTCATCGGCATATAAGCTTTGACATATACTCCATCTTTCGGATAGTCATCCGGATTAAGCTCATAGATTTCTCCAAGCTTAGTCTTATATCGTTTCATATCTTCCGGATCTTCGATGACGACTCCGCTCGCTCCAGACTCATGGAGAATATTCGATACCGGTTCAACTGCTTCACTGGTCGTATGGATACAGACTTCAGACCACTTCATAGGTTCCCACCCTTTTCATTATATTGAATTCTTCTCATACAAAAAGTGCCTGTACGACAGGACAGGGAAATCCTGTCAGAAGACCCTTTAGACCTTTTCGTACAGACACGTACATCTGTTATTCTCCTTTAAACGCGCGCTTCATACGCTCGAAGAAATTCCCATGCTGCTCTTCTGTCGCTTCATTTCCACTAATATCATTGAATTCACGCAACAGTTCCTTTTGACGCTCTGTCAGGTTCTTCGGTGTGATCACTTTCATCTTGACATGCTGGTCGCCATGACCACGGCCATGAACATTCGGAGACCCTTTTTCCTTTAAGCGGAAGGTTTTTCCCGTTTGTGTACCCGCAGGCACTTTCAGCTTCACATTGCCGTGAACAGTCGGAACTTCGATTTCATCGCCAAGTGCCGCCTGTGCATACGTGAGCGGAATTTCACAGAAAATGTGATCGCCGTCTCTGCGGAAGAACTCGTGCTGCTGGACACGGATAACGACGAACAAGTCTCCTGCCGGTCCTCCATTGACACCGTCTTCGCCTTTGCCCTGAACGCGGATCTGCTGACCATCGTCAATGCCGGCAGGAATGTCGATGTGGATGGTTCTGCGTTTCTTCACACGACCATCGCCACCGCAGGTCTGGCATTTTTCTTTGACAAGGTTACCAGTCCCCTGGCAGTGATGGCAGACGCGGCGATTCACGACACGGCCGAATGGTGTATTCTGCTCCTGGTTAATTTGACCGCTTCCTTGACAATGCGGGCAGGTTTCAGGACTCGTGCCGGGCTTCGCACCGGAACCGTCGCAGGTATCACATTCTTCTTCCGTCGGAATTTGAATATCTGCACTTTTACCAAAAATCGCTTCTTCAAATTGCAGGGTCATCGTGTATTGAAGGTCCTGACCTTTTTGCGGAGCGTTCGGGTCACGACGACGACCGCCGCCGAAGAACATGTCAAAGATGTCACCGAAGCCGCCGAAGTCTTCTCCTCCGCCGCCGAAACCACCAAAGCCGCCCTGATTTGGACCGGCATGGCCGAATTGATCGTATTGTGCACGTTTCTGTTGATCACTCAGCGTTTCGTAGGCTTCTTTCGCTTCCTTGAACTTATCTGATGCATTTTCTTCCTGACTGACATCAGGGTGATACTTACGTGCCAGTTTACGATAAGCTTTCTTGATTTCTTCCTTGGAGGCGTCTTTGGAAACTCCTAGAACCTCATAATAGTCACGTTTACTCACTTGTCGATCACTCTCCCGGACGCTATTACATAACGTTTATATTAACATTGAAGAAGGAGGCAGGCAAATGGTTCTCTTGCCGAAACCATCGTCCTTCCTCTTCAAGAAAAAAGCCAAAGTCAAGAAGAACCTGACTTTGACTTTTGAATTCTACCTTCTCTTACTTTTTATCGTCTTCGTTGACTTCTTCGTAATCTGCATCAACGACATCATCATCTCCAGAAGCACCCTGCGCTTCTTGAGCCTGCTGCTGCGCCTGCTCATAAAGTTTTACAGAAAGAGCCTGTACGTGCTCTTGAAGAGCTTCTTTCTTCTCTTTGATCACTTCAAGATCTTCTCCTTGAAGCGCCGTTTGAAGTTCTTCTTTCGCTGCTTCCGCTTTTTGCTTATCTTCTTCACTTACCTGCTCGCCAAGATCTTTGATAGTCTTATCTGTTGTGAAGATTAGCTGGTCTGCTTCGTTACGAAGTTCGATAGCTTCCCGCTTCTTCTTATCTTCTTCGGCGTTTTCTTCCGCTTGACGTACCATATCTTCCACTTCTTCATCAGAAAGTCCTGAAGAAGATTTAATCGTGATGGATTGCTCTTTATTGGTACCCATATCTTTCGCACGCACGTTTACAATACCGTTCGCATCGATATCAAAGCTAACTTCGATTTGCGGAACACCACGTGGTGCAGGCGGGATATCCGTCAATTGGAAACGGCCGAGTGTTTTGTTATCCTGAGCCATTTCACGTTCCCCTTGAAGGACATGAATATCAACCGCTGTCTGATTATCTGCAGCAGTAGAGAACACCTGGGAGTGGCTTGTCGGAATCGTCGTATTTCTTTCGATCAATTTCGTTGTTACTCCACCCATTGTTTCAATACCCAGGGAAAGTGGTGTCACGTCAAGAAGAACAACGTCTTTAACATCTCCCTGCAATACGCCGCCTTGGATGGATGCACCCAGCGCAACTACCTCATCAGGGTTAACACCTTTAGACGGTTCTTTACCGATTTCTTTCTTAATGGCTTCCTGTACAGCAGGAATACGTGTGGAACCACCGACAAGAATAACTTTATCGATTTCGCTTGCGCTCATACCGGCATCTTTCATCGCTTGACGAGTCGGCTTCATAGAGCGTTCTACAAGGTCAGATGCAAGCTCTTCGAATTTTGCACGAGTCAAGTTCATTTCCAAGTGAAGTGGACCAGCTTCGCCAGCCGTAATAAACGGAAGGGAAATCTGCGTCTGAGCTACACCAGAAAGGTCTTTTTTCGCTTTTTCTGCTGCATCTTTCAGGCGTTGTTTCGCCATTTTATCTTGAGACAAATCAATGCCGTTCTCTTTCTTGAATTCAGCTACCATGTGATCGATGATAACCTGGTCGAAGTCATCTCCGCCAAGGCGGTTATCTCCGGCAGTAGAAACTACTTCAAAGGTACCTTCACCGATATCAAGGATAGAGACGTCGAATGTACCGCCACCAAGGTCGTATACAAGAATTGTTTGATCTTCATTCTCTTTGTCAATGCCGTAAGCAAGTGCTGCGGCCGTAGGCTCGTTAATAATACGCTCTACCTGAAGTCCTGCGATCTTCCCTGCATCCTTCGTTGCCTGACGCTCTGCATCGTTGAAGTATGCTGGAACAGTGATAACAGCTTTATCCACTGTTTCTCCAAGATAGTCCTCTGCATAGCTCTTGATATATTGAAGGATGATGGCAGACACTTCCTGTGGTGTGTACTCTTTGCCTTCTACTTCAACTTTGTGGTCTGTACCCATGTAACGTTTCACAGAAAGGATTGTATTCGGGTTTGTGATCGCTTGACGCTTAGCGACTTCCCCTACTTGACGTTCCCCATTTTTGAAGGCTACAGCGGATGGAGTCGTGCGGTTTCCTTCCGGGTTGGGAATAACTTTCGCTTCTCCACCTTCCATAACTGCAACACAAGAGTTTGTTGTACCTAAATCAATACCGATGATCTTACCCATTGGTTTGTGTCCTCCTTTAACATACTCTTCTAATATTATTGATTTACTTTAACCATAGACGGGCGAATAACCCTGTCTTTCAAGCGATAACCTTTTTGCAACTCTTCTACTACGACATTGGATTCGTAGTTTTCATCTTCCACCTGCATGATAGCCTGGTGCAAGTGAGGATCGAATTCTTCTCCTTCGGCAGGGATTGCTTCCACCCCTTCTTTCTCCAAAGCAGTCTTGAACTGGTTATACACCATCTTCATACCCTCAGAGAAGTTTTTGGCAGAATCTCCGTCTACTTGAACCGCCAAGGCACGTTCAAAGTTATCCAATGCCGGAATCAACTCTTCCACCAAGCTTTGGGATCTATATTTCCGATCCGCTTCTTTCTCTTTCTGAGTACGGCGGCGGAAATTATCATAATCTGCCTGCAGACGAAGCAGACGATTATTAATTTCTTCTTTCTCCTGTCGCAGTTGTTCCAGCTCGTCGTTGCTTTCTTCTACAACTTCCTGGTCTGCATCTTGTTCGTTTTCTAATTCTTTGTCATCAATGATTTCCTGTTTGTTCTCTTCCATGACTTCCACCTCCTACTTTCCATTAGCCGTTACTGACTATAACATGAATTCCTATCCATAAAAAAGCATTAGACAAAAAGAAGCGATGGGAATCATGCACCCATCTGAAGTTTTCTCACACGATTCAATACCAATCGCGGAAGGTCCTGGTCATATGCTTGGATAACACGTTCATAAGGGAAAACATTCGATTATACTCCATACGCGTAGGACCTAGCAGTGCAATCGTTCCTACTTGATCATTTCCCAAATGATAACTTGCTGTAATCAAACTGCAGTTTTGCATGCTGTCAAAAGGATTTTCCTGTCCGATTCTCACATGGATGCCCTCTGGATCAGAACGGAGGAGATCTGCCATTTCTGCCTCTTTTTCCATAGTGGCATAAAGAGAGCGGACTTTATCCAGATCCCTGAATTCAGGCTGCATGAGAATATTGGTCTTCCCTCCGATATACAATTTAGACGGATGATCGTCAATAAGGGCAGCCCTCAAATAAGTGAAAGCTTCCTCATGCTGGGAAGTGTGTTTACGGATCAGTTCATCAATCTCTGTGAAAAGCTTCTCGTGAAGCTTCACTAACGGTACACCCTGCAGCCGACTGTTCAGGATATTCATCATCTTCTCCAGATCGGCACCAGAGATTTCGGATGGAACGTTGAAAGCTCTGTGCTCCACATGGCCGGTGTCCGTGACGAGGATGGCTATAGCTGATTGTTCGGATAAAGGAACAATTTGCAGCTGCTTCAATTTCGTCTCGAATATTTCCGGCCCGAGTACAATGGAAGTGTAGTTCGTCAAATCGGAAAGTATGCTTGCCGATTTCTGAACTACCCGTTCGAATTCCATCATTTGTTCAGCGAATGCTCCCCGAATAGTGGTTATCTCTGAACCGGATAATCGAAGTGGTGACAGCAGATGATCGACGTAGAAACGGTAGCCTTTCTCTGAGGGCACTCTACCGGAAGAAGAGTGTGTCTTCTCAATAAAGCCCATTTCCTCCAAGTCGGCCATTTCATTCCGTATAGTCGCCGAGCTGAATGTCACAGAGTCCTTCTTTGATATGGACCGCGAGCCGACCGGCTGCGCAGTCGAAATGAAATCATCAACAATGACTTGCAGTATCAGCAATTGTCTATCTGTTAACATCGATGATCACCTCTGTTAGCACTCCTATACAGCGAGTGCTAAATCTAATAATAAATTATCAAAAGGACTTTCCCATGTCAACGGTTAAGCTCGGTTTTTTCAGTCATCTAATAAAAATTCCTGGAATACTTCATTGCCGAGGATGCGACCTTTTGGAGTCAGGCGGAGGTATCCTTGTTCTTCCTCCATTAACCGGCGGTCCTTCATCGCTGAAATCGCCTGCCCGAACACATCGACTATTGGCTGATCATACTTTTCTTTGAAACGTTCCACTTTTACCCCCTGCGTTTTCCTAAGGCCGAGAAACATCTCTTCTTCCATCATTTCTTTTCTCGTTATCGGTTCCTCGTGAAGGACAGGTTTCCCGTTTTCCATCGCCTGCTTAACATAGGCAGGAAGCGGACGAATATTGATGGTACGCTTGCCGGGCATGTATCCATGTGCCCCGGCACCTATTCCGTAATAATAAGCATTATCCCAGTATGTCAAGTTATGCTTGCTTTCAAACCCCGGCTTTGCGAAGTTGCTGATCTCATATTGGACTGCTCCTGCATCAGCAAGCCTGCGCTGCAGCAGCTCATACATTTCAGCTTCGCGTTCCTCCGGAGCCTTGGAGAGCTTACCCTTTTTGTACCTTTGATAAAACACCGTTTTCGGTTCAATTTGCAACGAATAAGAGGAGTAATGCGGAAGCCCGAACTGCAGGGCTTCGTCAATGGTTTTATTAAAATCCTCGACCGTCTGACCCGGCAGGGCGTACATGAGGTCGATGCTTATATTCGACAACCCGCCGCTCAAAAGTCTGTCGATGTTTGTATAGACATCTTTCACTTTATGGACACGGCCGATCTTTTCCAGCATATCATCATCGAACACTTGAACACCGAGGGAAATGCGGTTGACTCCATAGGCTTTCAAGAGCCGGACTTTCTCCATATCCAAATCGCCCGGGTTCGCCTCAAATGTATATTCCTCACAACCGGCGACATCGAAATGGGCGTCGATCATTTTCAATAACTTTTCCAATTGCTGATGGTTTACCGCCGTCGGGGTCCCGCCTCCGACGAAAATGGTACGCACACTTGCCTTTCCGCTCGGAATGTATGTGTGAATCTCTTTTTCAAGAGCAATAAGATATTCATCAGCTAAACGCTCATTATAGAAAAACTTCGTAAAATCACAGTAGTGGCAGATCTGCTGACAGAACGGGATGTGTATATAAGCGGATGATATAGTCATTGGATGTGTTTCCACCTTTCATAAGGAAAACCGCAAGAGAAAATCTCCTGCGGTTTGCTTCTTTCGCACCTTTTTAGTCTTCATTCAAATCAAGGACGGACATAAACGCTTCCTGCGGCACTTCTACAGAGCCGACCATCTTCATGCGTTTTTTCCCTTCCTTCTGTTTCTCAAGGAGCTTACGCTTCCTTGAAATGTCTCCCCCGTAACACTTGGACAAAACGTTTTTGCGCATGGCCTTGATTGTCGTACGCGCAACGACTTTGTTGCCGATAGCAGCCTGAACAGGGACTTCAAACTGTTGTCTCGGAATAAGTTTCTTCAGTTTATCGGCAATCAGCTTCCCTCGCTCATAAGCGAAGTCGCGGTGGACGATAAAGGACAAGGCATCGATTGTGTCCCCGTTAAGAAGAATATCCATCTTCACAAGATTGGAAGAACGATAACCGATCAATTCATAGTCAAAGGATGCATAACCTTTCGTCTGGGATTTCAAGGAATCGAAGAAGTCATAAACGATTTCTGACAACGGAATCTCATAGACGACATTGACACGATTATCATCGAGATACTGCATATCCATGAAATTCCCGCGTTTTCTCTGACAGATCTCCATGACAGGACCTACGTAATCATTCGGCACCATGATGCTCGCCTTCACATAGGGCTCCTGCACTTCCTCTAATTTCTGGTTATCCGGCATCATGGATGGGTTGTCCACGTCCATTTCGGAGCCATCCGTCATGCGGACTTTATAGATAACGCTCGGAGCAGTCGTTATTAAATCGATTTTATATTCTCTTTCAATCCGTTCCTGAATGATTTCCATATGGAGCATACCAAGGAAACCACAGCGGAAACCGAAACCGAGTGCCTGGGAGGTCTCCGGCTCGAACTGGAGGGAAGAATCATTCAACTCCAGACGCTCAAGTGCGTCACGGAGATCGTTGTATTTACTGGCATCCACCGGGTACATCCCGCAGAACACCATCGGGTTCATCTTTTTATATCCCGGCAGCGGATTGGCAGCAGGATTGTTGGCTAAAGTAATCGTGTCACCGACGCGGCTGTCGCCGATGTTTTTGATGGATGCAGAGAGGTACCCGACGTCCCCGACATTCAATTCTTTCAATGGCGTCGGTGTAGGGCGGAAAACACCGAGTTCATTAACTTCGAACTCTTTACCAGTAGCCATCATTTTAATCTTATCACCAAGCTTAATAGATCCTTCCCGCACACATGTGTACGCAACGACTCCACGATAAGAGTCATATAAAGAATCAAAGATAAGCGCCTTCGTCGGGTCGTTCGCATTACCTTCCGGAGCAGGAATATCCGTTACGATCCGTTCCAGAATTTCATCAATCCCGATTCCTTCTTTTGCAGAAGCGAGGATTGCATCCGACGCATCAATGCCGATAACGTCTTCGATTTCTTGTTTTATCCGTTCCGGGTCCGCACCTGGAAGGTCGATTTTGTTGATGACCGGGATAATTTCCAGATCGTTCTCCAATGCAAGGTAGACGTTTGCAAGCGTCTGCGCTTCAATCCCTTGTGCGGCATCTACTACAAGAATGGCACCTTCACAGGCAGCAAGGCTTCTTGACACTTCGTATGTAAAGTCGACGTGTCCTGGTGTATCGATTAAATGAAAGGTATAGTCAAGCCCGTCATTAGCATTATAGTTCAGCTGAACGGCATTCAGCTTAATCGTAATTCCGCGTTCCCTTTCCAGATCCATCGCATCAAGGAACTGTTCTTTCATTTCCCTTTGGGTAAGGGCGTTTGTTTTTTCTAAAATTCGGTCAGCAAGCGTCGATTTCCCGTGGTCAATATGGGCGATGATCGAAAAGTTGCGTACCCTTTCTTGTTTCGATTGTGTTGTCAACATAAATCACTCCTACTGAAATTCGGCACAAATATCTAGCTTGATTATAGCAATACAAAGGGCATTATTCAATCTAAACCATAAAGCTGTCCCCTTTTAAAGAGCTAACCGCTTTGAATGATTCCTGAAAAAACAAGAATGACAGCATGGAAACAAATCGCTACACCCTCCCCTATAGCTCCTGCAAGTTTGGCAATCCAAGGAATATCCGTCTCTTGGGGACCGACTTCACAGGAGAGCCCGGCAGAAGAGACGGCGGACGCCGATTCTGCCTGCTCACTGGTTACGATTTTCTCTTCCGGTTCCTTAAGATTGTTACGATCGATCCCTGTCAAAGCCCCGAACAAGAAGGAAGCAGCTATCAAGATCACAGCCAATATCGCCTTCACACTAGGACCTCCTTGTTCAAGATGGTGTGTCCACTTTCTGATCTTCGAAATAATATTCACCGAATACCTCTGCCAGAATATCCGCAGAACGGTATAATTCCTCCAAGTGATTATCCACCCCTCCAAACTCAATTAAAATAGCGTTTGGATTAAGGTCCTGGTTATACACCCCGTCAACACCTGATCCCTTTTTCGTAATAACACCACGGCTGATTCCCGGATACTCCTTCTCAAGGCGTTGGTGGAGGGCGGAGGCAAATTTCAAGTTCTGTTCATAATTTGGGTGTTCGGCCCCGATCACGAAAGCGAACCTTGCGTATTTTTTCCCTTCGATCGTTGTTGTCGTATGCTCCCCTCCGATACTGTCCCTGTGAAGGTCGAAGAGGTACGTGAGTCCGTCATTTTGACTGATGGCTTCTTCGACTACAGGGCGGACAGCATCGTAAGATTGATAATACTCCAACCCTTTTTCACTTCTTATTGCTGCAACGTCCGTTTTATCTACTATGGTGCCAATCCCTTGTTTTTCAAGGCTCTCTCCAAGCCTGTCTCCGATCAGTGTAATGTTGACTTTGCCATCGTAGCTGGTTGATTCATCAGGCAGGTGAGGATAGAAAGACTCTGTATTATGCGTATGATAGATGTAAACCTTATCTTCGCCTACCGGGGTTTCCTCCTGTTCTTCCTGCTGCTGGTCCTTTCCTTGATCCTCCTCGACCACACCTTCTTCGCCCCGTTCCTTCACTTCATCCGGCGGCTCGGATTCGATCGGCAGGTTAGAAAAATCGGTTCCTTCCCCCGCTATGATAATCTGACTGTTATAAGAAGACAGGCCGGGTATCTCTCTTCCGAGCAGGCTGCGTGGATCGTTAGGAGTAAGACTGGTGAACAATTGAAAAGAAAGGGTTCCAAGCCCGGGAATCCTGTTCCCTTCCGGGTGCGCTTCTTTATACGATTTGTTCTCCATCTCAAATAGATAAAGAAAAGAACTCCCTTCCAACTTAGTCGTCCATTCCTGGATTGTATCGGAATACAAACGGTAAGTCGTCTTCGCTCCTGTCAGAATTCCAATACCAATAAAGAGTAAAATCAAGACCGTGATGGAGACGATCGTCCACCTTGTTACCTGTTTCATATAGCCCGGTTCTTTCCCTTTCCACTTCTTCGGGTATTGAGACATTAAAAATCCTCTCCTCATACTCTATCTAGTAGATGGTATGAATGAGAGGGATTTAATAGAACCTGTCTCTATTGAATTTATCTGGAAAAAGATTCTGCTTCTCCATCCTCTATCCCGGCATGGAGGGCGCCGTTGATACCGGTGGCAATGACGTGAGCCATGTCCACAATGAAACTGTCCACCTCTTTCGGAGTGACCATCAAGTTGTGACCAAGAGGGGTTAGAACTTCTTTAATCAACTGCTTTTTCTCTTCATGCTCCAGCTCTCCAAACATGCCGAGGAGTGCTTTGCTCTGTTCTTCATTCGGATGGTCTTCGTCCGTCAGCGATTTTCTCTCGAATGGATTCATTGCAGGGGACAAAGCGTTAGAAGGTCTGTCTTTCTCTTTCCATTCTCTTCCGAAATGTTTCAATACATAATCAATCGTATCGTTTGTGATGGTAACCGCGTCCACAACGGTTGGTACACCAATAGATAAGACAGGAATACCGTACGTTTCCTTACTGATTTCCTTTCGTTTGTTTCCTACACCGGAACCCGGATGAATACCCGTATCAGATAATTGGATGGTAGCATTGATTCGGTTAATGGATCTGGATGCGAGAGCATCAATGACCAGCACGAAATCCGGTTTAATTTCTTCAATGATTCCGTGTACCATATCACTCGTTTCGATCCCGGTCACACCCATGACTCCCGGTGTAACGGCTGAAACAGGTCTGTATCCTTCAGAAACCGTTTCGGGATGAAGTTCGAACAGATGACTCGTTACGAGCACCTCCTCTGTGACAAGCGGTCCGAGAGCATCCGGCGTGACATTATGGTTGCCAAGACCGACAATTAAACCTCTGTCCATTTCACTAATGCCGCATTCAAGGAGCAGTTGTCTGATCTGGGCAGAAAGCGTCTTAGCCAGGCGCACCTGCATAGCCGTATCCTGCTTACGAATCGCCAGCGATTCAAGGGTGACGTAGTGCCCTGCTTTCTTTCCGATTCGATCCGCTCCTTTTTGATCAATGGTGACGTAGGTGATTTTAATATCATCCGCTTCTTCTTCTTTGACCTGAACACCATCATCATCCGTCGATGAGGGGTCATTATCTACGTTCATTTCGTGGGCTTCCAAAGCTAAATCGGTACGCAGTGTATAAGGTATTTGTTCATCCATTACGCTTCAACCTCCTTATATCCATGTTCTCCCAATGGACGGGATCCTATGCAAATCCTCCAACAGATGCATATAAGTATTGAAAAGCACGTCCCGCTCTGGTAAAATGTCTCTTGTTCGATATGAATGAGTCTTTTTGTTTTTACCTAGGAGGTGAAACTATGCCTAACATTAAATCAGCGAAAAAACGTGTACGTGTTAACAGCGATGCTCGTGCTTTGAACGCAGCTTTCAAATCTGACATGCGTACTGCTGTCAAGCGTGTTGAAACGCTTGTACAAGCGAAAGATACTGACAACGCGAAAACAGCACTTCCTACAGCTGTCAAGAAAATTGACAAAGCAGTGCAACGCGGTGCCCTTCATAAAAACACAGGAAACCGTAAGAAATCTCGCCTAACTAAATTAGTTAACGCATTATAATTAATTTGTTATTTATGACCAACACAAACGATCCTTCTTATGAACGGATCGTTTTTCTCATGAAGAAGCCCTCCCGGTATTCCGGGAGGGCTTCTTCAAACTACATATTTAAGAGAACCAGTGATTTTTTTAACTCCTACCACATAAATAAAGATCTCCCGCTTCAGCAAAGCTGTAACAGCTATACGATGCAACCATTTCCCGGAGACGGCTGCCTTTCCCCTTAATCACAATTTCCCCTATTTTATACAGCATGACCTTGTTTGATGTTAATCATCTTATATAGGAGCATCTCAAAGGCCAGAGATTTGTCCATCATTCCCTGTTTAAGCGTATGATCCGTTTCCGCAAGCTGCTCCATTATTTGATTTAATTCCTCATTTGTGAAGAACTTCTCCCGCTTCAAAGCCATTTTAAGTACATATGGATGCGCCTTGATGTAAGATTTCATTTGGTTTTGGGCGTATCCTTTCTGCTTCAATACTTTTGCCTGGTTGATGATCCGAAACTGGGAAGCAAGAAGCGCCGTCAATGCAATAGGCTCCTCGTTCAACTTCTCCAAATCCTTATAAATACGGATCGCCCTTCCAAGGTCTCGTTCCATTACCGCATCCACCAGCTTTAATCCTGATGCTTCGGCACTGTGGGATAAGAGCTCTTCCGCCAATTCTTTGGTTACGACGCCGCCCTCCCCGACATTCAATGCGAGCTTCTCCATTTCCATTCGCAGCGCCATCAAATTTGCTCCGATTTCCTGTGTGAAAAGCTCGTGGATCGATTCCGGTACGGTAATATGTAATTCCCCGGCTAGTGTTTGAATCCATTTATCCATGTCCCACTCTTTAACTGGCTGACAAGAGATAACCTCGCCGTGCTTCTTCAGCTGCTTAAAGATTTTTTACGTTCATCCAGTTTTTCATAAGGAGCAATCAAGATCAACACCGAGTAATCCGCGGGGTTTTCAATATAGGACAACAGCGTATCCACATCATGTTCAAAAGGCAGTTTATCCGGTTTTGCCTTTAGAAATCCGGGATGATTGGCAATGACAACTTTGCCGTCTCCGAGGAAAGGAAACGTTTCTGCATCTGTGACCGCATCCTCAATCGGTGTCTCTTCCAGATCGTATTGCGAAATATTGAATTCCTGATCTTCCTTTTTCAGTGTCTGTCCAATGATTTTATTCTTATATTCCTGAATGAGGTAGGATTCTTCTCCATATAATAAATATACCTGTGATTGTTTTACTTTGACCATAATAGTGGCTAACCTTCCTTTTATGTTTCCATTTCCATGAAAAAAAGATACGGCGACCCCTGTCGGGTGCCGGTGTCACCATTTTATGCCCGTTTCGGACATCTGTCAAAACAGTGAACCGTATCGCCGTATGTTCCATCTATATAAACGCCATTCCAAAAGCCCCGGGCGCTTTTGAAGAGGACGATGTTGTTCCTCTCTTGCGTTTAGTTTGACCGCTTCCAAAAGAATTATCTGTGACAAGTCTTGCTAGCTGTGGGAATGATTCTTGACTGTTTTCAAGGAATGTAGATTTTTTCCTTATCTTGGACTATACTGGATGTAGATAAGAGGAGGGGTAACAATGAACGAATTTAAGAACGACATACAATCTAAGACGAACGACGTCATTGATTCTGGATTAGGGTTTGTGTTTTCCTTTGTTTTCTTCTTCGTCATCTTCTTCATAGGTGTGGTATTTTCCATCCTCGGACAATGACCATTTGTGTCAGGAAGGCTGCTGTAACGGCAGTCTTTTTTTATTCTCTGCTCGCATTATACGGAAGATAGGTCCTAAATGTTCCACTTTGCCCGGAAAAAATATAGCTTACCGCTCCATGAAGGTCCGTACGGAAGATCACCGTTCCTCTCTCCTCCAGCCTCTGCGTCACTTCCTCATGGGGATGGCCGTAGCGATTATTCCGTCCGACGGAAATCCATGCATATTCCACGGATAGTTGTTCTAGAAAGGATTCGGAAGTAGATGTACGACTTCCATGATGACCAACTTTCAATACGTCCGTATGAATATCGGGATGACCGGACAGAATTTCGTCCTCTACCTCCAGCGGAACATCTCCTGTAAAAAGCCACCGCTTACCACCCATTTCGGAAGCAAGAACTAAAGAGTTATGATTCGCATCGTTCTGATCCTCATTCGGGTGAAGCACTTCAAAACGATACGATCCGATTTCCAACACGTCACCCGCTTCTATCACCTCTGTCTTATCAGCTATCGTCTCCCCCTCATAAAAAGGACTGACCACAAGCTGTCCAATCTGCATTTCTCGAAACAACGGGAAAACACTACCACTATGATCCTGATCCTCATGAGTAACAATCAACGCATCCAGCTGATGGATGCCCCGGGATTTAAGAAAAGGCAGGATAATCTGCTTGGCTGTTTCATCCCCTGCTTTTTGAAAAGTCGGCGGACCAGCTGCATCAATCATCAATACACCGCTTCTGTAGGGAAGCTCTATGATAAAAGAGTCCCCCTGGCCGACATCCAGCATGGTTACAGCACCCTTGTCAGAGAAATAAGGAATCGCACTGTATATCATCAGCACGCCCACCGCTCCACAAGCAGCCAGAAAGGCTGTAATCCGTTTCTTTTTCGACCAGCATATAACCATAAGGATGAAGCATGTGCTATAGAGCAGGATCACAGAAGAAGGAACAGCACCGATTACCCAGGGGATATCCATATAGAAAGTCACTCCTTTGGACACGTCCATAACGTTTTCATGCAACTGAAAGACAAAAGAAGAGAAGGGTCCAGCTGTTTGCGGCAGCAGAAAACTGCAGGCAAAGACGAGAAAAAGAAGTGGAATAAATACAAAAGAGAAGTAGGGAACCAAGACGGTATTCACAAATAAGGAGAGCGGCTGGAATTCGTAGAAGTAGTGTACTTGAAGGGATAGGATCGATAATTGACTGATGAGGCTGATAACGGCTGATTGGAGAACAGCATTCGAGTATTGTTTAAGAATGGGCAACGACAGAATGAGACTGAATGTAACCAGAAAGGAAAATTGAAAACCGATATGGTGGAAGTAGGAAGGATTAAGGAGAAGAAGAACGAACGCCGTCACGGACAGGAGGTCTGATAACGGAATCCGTATTTTTAAAAAGGAAAAAAGAAGAAGAACGAGTGCCATCGATCCTGCTCGGATGACCGAAGGCGCCGATCCAGCAAAAACGATATAGAAAGGCAGGAAGAACATAAGGAACAGAGAGGCTTGACGTCGTGTTGCCACCCCGCTTCGGAAAAGAACGAGATACATGCCCCCGACGGTCAATCCGACATGCAGACCGGAAATCGCGAGAACATGAGCGAGGTTAAATTTCCGAAACCAGAACAAGGTATCCTCCGGAAGCTCCCCTGAATCCCCGAAGAGAAGCGCCCTCATCCAAGGATATAACGAAGGTTCTACCTGCTCCTCTAAAGCATCCATCATATTTTTTCTGAATTCAAACAAATAACTGAGAAAAGATCGCCCTTCACACTCCAGATCACTAGGCGAGGCAAGTGTGATTTGTTGATATATCCCTTTGGAAGCCATGTAATTCTTATAATCAAAATTACCGGGATTTCTAGCTCCTTCTATTTGTTCAACATCACCGACACCAACACACGAGGCTCCATGCGGCCAATCAGGTACAGGCCCTTCCTCCTCTTTAAACAGACGGAGAATAAATCCGGTACCATCGGAAGTTTTAATTATTGTCTGATAGGTATGGCTCGTTTCTGTTCTATTTGAGGAGAGCGTCCCTTGAAAACTCCGCGCTTTTTCCGTTTCAAAGGGAGGAGACTCATGGAGAGGGAGGTAGGACCAGCCGAGGATAAAAAAAGAGGCGAGGATAAAACACCAGTAGGTTTGTTTTCTATGGATGAACAGCCACACCACAACAAGGAAACCCATTACAAGTTGAATCGCGATGCTTTGTATAGCAGTTACCCCGCCAAGCACGAAGGCCAGGACGGGGACATGCCATATCCCCTTCCACATCATTCAGAATAACGGAAGAGTTCGTCCGCCTTTTTTCTCAAATGTTGGACGTCAGGATCTTCATAATGTTCCAGTTTGTCGAGAAGTTCAACCATGAGCTGTTGATGCTCCACGTGCATCGGCTCCCGTTCAATAGCGACTTTCTGAATGCGTACACCTGCCTGCTGAAGCATTTCGACCGCATAAGGATCATTCTTATAGTCTTCACTATAATACACAGCTTGAATACCAGCTTGAATGATGGCTTTTGTACAGTGAAGGCACGGAAAGTGAGTGACGTAAATTTCTGCATTTTCCGTTGCAACACCGAACTTGGCACATTGAAGAAGGGCGTTCATTTCTGCATGAATGGTACGTACACAATGGCCGTCCACCACATAGCACCCTTCATCGATACAATGGACACCGCCTGAGACGCTGCCGTTATATCCTCCTGCGATCATTCGTTTATCTCTAACAATGACTGCCCCGACGGCGAGCCGCTGACAAGTGCTTCGAGACTTCAGCAAGTAACTCTGGGACATGAAATATTGATTCCAAGTAATCCGTTCCATTTTATGTACTCCTCCTATTTATTCTCCTTCAGTTTACTCTCCCGAAACACCGGTCGTCAAACGATCAAGGAGCCCTTATACTGTCCCTCATATTCTCAAGGGTCTTCTCTCCTATCCCGGGTACATTCACTAGATCATCAACAGATGCAAAGGGGCCGTTCTCTTCCCTGTATTGGATGATCGCCTCAGCCTTAGAAGGACCAATTCCCGGTAGTGTCTCCATTTCCGCCGCAGTCGCTTGATTGACGGCCAGCTTCTCTCCCACCGCTGAAGCACTCGGACCGGGTACGGCCGCTTCTTCAGCAGCACTCGGTACCAAAACGACCATCTCGTCCTGGAGGATCTGTGCTAAATTCACCTGAAGCGGGTCTGCAAATTCCGTCATACCGCCCGCCTCACGAATTACATCGTCCACCCGCATTCCCGGGCGGACGACATATACGCCCGGCTTGCTCACTTCTCCCTTTACATCCACACGGAACGTTGCAGTCTCTTCTTGCTTCGCCTCTGCTTCCTCTTCGTGTTTAGCTTCCACTTTCTCTACCGCTGCCGGTGTAGGTGACGTAGATTCCCGCCAGTAAAGAAGAAGAATGATCAAGAGAGGGGCTCCCAGCCATAGGTACCTTTTCCATTTGGTCATGGCAGTGGACCTCCTTTCATATATTTGATTTTGGAGAATATGGATAATTAGATAAGGATAAAGGGAGGGATTCCATTTGAATATAGGAATCATCGGAACTGGAAACATGGGAAATCTGCTGGTAACCAGTTTTATTAGAAGTGGTGCGGTCGCAGAAAAAGACATTACCATATTCAACCGGACGCCGGCAAAAGCGGACGCATTAAAAGATCAATTCCCAACCATTCAGGTGGCGGAAAATTTAGCGGCCCTTCAGAAGAACAGCGATATCGTATTCCTTTGTGTGAAACCGCATAACTACAAGGATGTGTTGGATGCCTTAAAAGCAGGATGGAGCGAACAGCAATGCCTCATTTCCATTACAAGCCCGGTCTCTGTTTCACAGCTGGAAGAGGTGACTCCGTGTCAGGTCGCAAGAATCGTCCCTTCGATCACAAATCACGCACTGGCAGGAGTAAGTCTGTTCACATTCAGCGACAGAGTGACAGCATCCAACCGTGCTCTGTTAGAAAAATTATTTGAAAACATTTCCACGCCGATAGATATCCAAGAAGAACATATCAGAGTCTCTTCCGATATCGTTTCGTGCGGTCCAGCCTTCATCAGTTATTTACTTAGTAATTGGATTAAGGCAGCAGGAGAAGTTGCCGGCCTGCCGGAAGATAAAGCGACGGCATTGACCGAAGAAATGGTGGTGGGACTTGGAGAGCTGCTCTCCCAAAAGGTGATGACCCTTGAAGAGCTGATGGCCAAAGTGACCGTGAAGGGCGGAGTTACCGGAGAAGGACTTCAGGCGTTGGAAGACAATATAGGTCCTTTGTTTCAAAAGATGTTTGAAGCAACCCAGAAGAAGCATAAAGAGGATAAAGCAACAATTGATTTAAGCTAAATAACGTATTCGACAAAAGCTGCCTGTTTCCTGCAAAAAAAAAGAGTCCGACTAAAAATCGGACTCTTTGCAGGCTGTGGAGCAACTTCAACTTCCAATCATATATGATCAACAGACTTAGCTTGCTTCACATAGAACGTTTTTTTTTCAGAAAAAACGCCTCAGCTAAAACTTATTAAGGCAGATGCCTCAGTGGAATGGGCCCCATTTAGAGGAGTCCCTCCTATAGATATCATTTGCTTTCCTTTTGACAAACGAACAGAAGCCTATCTCCTTCTTGTGAAGGCTGTTCACGAAAGTCGGCATAAATGCCTTTCAAAAGAAAGCCTGCATCTTTGAGCCAGGTTGCCAAATCTTCTGTCTGGTACCCCTGTTGGTAGTGAACTTCATCAAAACGATTATACAAACCATTCGTCTGAACGAAGAACGTCAAATCATGGACGAAGCTGTTCTCTTTTTCACCAGGATCACAAAACCATACATAAGATAAATCGTCATACACTTCGGCAAATGTGGCACCTAAAAGGTCTTGTTGAATATGCTCTATAGAATGAACATCAAACAAGAATAGACCACCCTTACCAAGAGCTTCGTGAATATGGCGGAAAGAATCCTTTACCGCATCCTCTTCTGTTACGTAGTTGATAACATCACAGTAACTGATGATACAATCTGCAGCATGGAAGCCACTCAAGGATGTCATATCCTGCCTATGCCAGGCAATCGGAGCCTTTGGATCCTTTTGCTGAGCAATAGTCAGCATATCGGAAGAAAGATCGATGCCTGTCATATGGTATCCACGTTTGTGAAGGCGATGGGTGATTTCACCGGTTCCACAACCCAGGTCAATAATGGCTGCAGCTTTCGGATGGAATTTCTTCAGCATACGATCCGTGAATTCAACCCAGCGGTCATAAGGAGCATCCTCCATCAGACGATCATATACTTGCGCCATCTCCCTATAGCTCACTTTAACTGCCGATCCCTTCTACAGGAACAGTATCCGCATCTCCCCATAGTCTTTCGAGGTTATAATAGTGGCGTTCATCTTTGTGGAAAATGTGACAAACAACGTCATTCAGATCCACCAGTATCCAACGCGCCTGCTCAAAACCTTCCATTCTTTTCACTTCGATCCCTTGCTCTTCGGCCTGGTTTTTCAATTCCCTTGCAATCGCCTGCACTTGACGTTCATTTGATCCCTCACAGATCAGAAAATAATCGGCAATCAGCGATACTTCGGCCATATCTAGTACGACAATGTCGTTTGCTCTTTTTTCGTCACAGGCCTGTGCGGCCAGTGTCACTAGTTCTTTGCTTTCCAATGAGTTTCCTCCCTTAATCCTCCATAACTTTTATCCTTTAAGAATAAAAGTTAGATTAAATCATTATATGCATGAAACGTGTCCGGATAAACGGTCCTTTCCTTACTAATTAGAAATACGATGGTATTCTTCAAGGCAAGGGCACATGCTTGCTCCAGATTAGTTTCTGCAATTTCCCGCACTTCATCAACCCCGGGGAAGTTACGGCCAGGTTCTATATAATCAGCCAGAAATACGACCTTGTCTAATGGAGACATGTGTTTCTTTCCTGTGGTATGGTAAGTGATCGCCGAAAGAACCGCCTCATCTTCGAGTCCCAGCTCCTGTTCCAGCATCAATGCCCCTACAGGTCCGTGCCACAATTCGTGGTGGTAATGCAGCAGGTCTTTCGGCAGGCGCCTGTCCTGCTTAATCCAGCGCTCCATCAAGTTTCTGGGCATATACTTTGCATAATCGTGGAGGGCTGCAGCAAGCTCCGCCTGCGATTTATCCACTCCGAAACGGGAAGCAAGCTCAATCGCAGTGTCCGCCACCCTTACTGTGTGTTCATACCGCTCCGGCTTTAAATACGGTTTCACATATGCCAGCGCTTGTTCACGAGTCAGTTTCATATAGACCATACTCCTTCATGTATTGTGTGACGGATTCGGGGACTATATAGCGGATACTCTTTCCGGCAGCGACCCTCTCCCTGATCACAGTCGAAGAAATGTCTACAGATGGGATATCGACGAATTCGACGGGTATTTCATGGCTGCGTTCATACCCAGGGCGGTTCACCCCTACAAACTGGACGATATCCACCAACTCCTCAATCCTGTTCCACTTCGGCAGATGTTCTACCATGTCTCCGCCGATAATGAAATAGAAAATGACTTCCGGATACAGCCGCTTTAAATCACGCATGGTATCGACTGTATAAGACGTGCCTTCCCGCTTTCTTTCAATATCACACACTCGGAAGTCCGGATGGCCGCTGATGGCACGTTCCACCATGGCCACCCGCTTATCGGCATCCGTAGAAGCCTCTTCCTTGTGCGGTGGAATATAAGAAGGCATGAACCAAACCTCGTCGAGGTCCATTTCTTCATACACATACTCGGCCATCGTTAAGTGTCCGAGGTGGGGTGGATCGAAGGTTCCGCCGAGTATTCCAATCCTCTTCATATCTAAACTCCTTTAAGGTAGTTCGATTTGTTTGTTTTCTTCGGATTCTTTATACAAAATAATCGTGTTTCCAATCATTTGAACGAGCTCAGCTCCTGTTGCTTCTACAATTTCGTCAGCCACCTGACGATTATCCTCAAAGCAGTTTTGGAGAATACTCACTTTAATTAACTCCCGTTTCTCCAGCGCTTCACTGATTTGAACGGTCATATTTTCATTAACACCCGCTTTACCTACTTGAAAAATAGGCTGAATCGGATGAGATATTGTTCTCAGATGCTTTTTCTGTTTACTTGTTAACATTCTATACCCCTTTCAACTTTTGTTCGAACTCTTGAAGCAGCAGCTTGGACTCGGGACTGGTCCCTGTCCAAATGGAAAATGCATAAACTGCTTGCTGCAAAAGCATTTCATGGCCAAAATGGAGACGAGCTCCCCTCTTATCTGCTTCTGCCAGCAGTTTCGTCTTCATAGGACGATAAACAATATCGCTCACAACCGTCCCTTTTGTCAAGCGTTCCATAGCTATTATAAGGCTGTCTTCCTCAGGACTCATTCCTACAGTAGTTGTCTGGATAACCAGATCATACATGCCGAGTGTCTGCTCTGCGTCCGCTAAAGTAACAGCATCTGCTTTCCCATCAAACGGCAGCTCCTTGATCAGTTTCTCCGCGCGTTCTACGGTACGGTTAGATACGTTGACCTCCCGTATCCCTTCGCGTATTAACGCTTCGAATATACCACGCGCTGCGCCGCCGCTCCCGAGAAGAAGAGCTTTTGCACTGCCGTTGAATAAATCAGGATAGCGCTGCTTCAAAGAATAGACGAATCCGATTCCGTCTGTGTTATATCCGATCCAGCCCTCTTCCGTACACTTTACTGTGTTGACCGCTCCAAGGTGGCGGGCGCTCGTGTCCAAGCCGTCCAGGTGTGCTATTATTTTCTCTTTATAAGGAACGGTTACATTAAACCCGTCAAGATTTTGCGTCTTCAGCCATGCCATTCGCTCATCAAATTGTTCCGGATCTATATCATAAAGTTTATATTCCCCGTTTAAACCTTGTTGTTGCATAAGCTGGTTATGAATCCAAGGCGACAAAGAGTGTCCGACCGGATGTCCAATCAATCCTAAGTTCAACAAAGGAACCCCTCCTATATCAAAGACTCTCGTAAAGATACCTTCACACCCTCAGGAGCATACGCCTGAACGGTCACTCCGCCTTCAGGAACGGTTATCCATCCAAGACCTGAAAAGACGATATCCGTCTTATCCTCTTTGATCTTTAATGTGTGCCCTTTTAACGGCGGGAGTTTTTCCTTCGTTGCAGCATCTGGTGGAGAAAGCAGCTCTCCCAGATGGTTCTGATACAAATCATCAGCCTTTTCCAACTTTGTCCTATGGATGGAGAGTTCATTGGAAACGTAACATATAAATGAACTTCTGGAGCCGGCCTCAAAGTCAAGTCTGGCAAGTCCACCAATGAACAATGTCTGCTCTTCGTTTAATTGGTACACCTTCGGCTTAACTTCTTTACGCGGTGTAATTAACTTTAGATCCTTATCTGATACATAATGGGCCATTTGATGACGGTGGATGACACCAGGCGTATCATAGAGTGAACTGTCATTATCCAGAGGAATATCAATAAAGCCGAGTGTTGTGCCAGGGAAATAAGAAGTTGTAATAGCGTCTTTCACTCCAGATGTATTTGAGATCAATGTATTAATAAACGTCGATTTACCAACGTTCGTCGTTCCGACCACATAAACATCTCCGCCATTTCGGTAACGGTCGATTGCCGCTGAGAGGGTCTCTATGCCTTCGTTTTTCTCCGCGGAAATTAGATAAACATCTTCGACTTCCAAACCATTCTCTCTTGCCGACCGCTTCAACCAATGTTTAACCTTACCGTGGTTGACCGACTTTGGAAGGACATCCATCTTATTACCAACAAGCAGAACCGGATTGTTACCCGTCAGACGTTTCAATCCTGGAATAAAGCTTCCGTTAAAGTCGAAGATATCAACAAGCTGGACAATTAATCCGTCTGTTGCGCTTATTTGATTAAGCATTTCCAGAAAATCATCATCCTGATATGGAACGTCCTGCACTTCATTGTAATGTTTGAGGCGGAAGCATCGTTTACAGATGATGTCTTCCCTCTCAAGGGCAGAAGCAGGCGCATAGCCTGCTTCTGCCGGATTTGTTGTCTGTATCTCTACTCCGCAACCCTGGCATTGTATCACCGCCATCATGTATCTCTCCTGTCCCAAGTAATTTTTCCTTTTCTTCTCATCCAATTAAGGATTCTCCGCTCAATTTTTCGATTAAACCTCGTGAAGAAGCCGTCTGTTTCAACGATCGGTACTACCAAAATGGTATGAAGACCGGCTGAATTACCGCCCAGTACATCCGTAAGCAGCTGATCTCCGATGACAACGACTTCGTCCTTTTTCAATCCCATTCGTTTACAAGCTTTACGGAAGGCTTTGGACAGTGGTTTTCTGGCACTGTAAATAAATTCTGCATCCAAAGGTTCCGAAAACAATTTCACACGCGCTTCCTTATTATTGGAGGCGATCATTACCTGAATTCCATGATCTCTCATCATTTGGAACCAGTTTCTGATGTCCTCTGTGGCATCCGGTACATCCCATGCAACCAAGGTATTATCCAGATCTGTAATGACTCCTTTTATCCCTTTGTTCTTCAATTCGACTGGATCGATATCAAAGACGCTCGCAACGTGCTCGCCCGGCAAAAAATTCTTTAACATATCACATACTCACTCCATCTCTTATACAACGGCAAAAAATAGTCCTTCACCATCATATACAAAAATTCGTCATGTTTCAAAAAGACTCTTGTAAAGAACAAAAATCGTTCGACAAATACTGACAACTTCAGGCTGTGGATAAGTTTATACACAGTTTCCACACAGTTACTTCTTTGTTATCACTCATTTGTGCAGACGTGTTCAAAAGTTATCTACATTTTCTTGTAGATAACTTCCATATTGTGGCGATTTTGAGGTCATGGTAAGGTAAGAATACATTAAAAATGACTCGTCGAGCCATCTACTCATTCGGGAGGTGACTGTCACATGTGTGACAGCGGTATGAAACAGTTATCTGATTCCCTACTCATACAATCTTACCACAAAGCCATTGAACTCAATCTCTCAGAAGAATTCATACAACAAATTGAAGCAGAAATGAAAAAACGGTCCCTCAACCACCGCCTCAGAAAGCAAATATCCCAAGTAGGTTAACATCAACGAGGCAGATAAAGGAAAATCCCATTGATTTTAAACTCGATCCCATCAAAGGACGGGTTTTTTTTTATGAATTTTTATTTACGAAATGATGACTCTCTTCTTATTTAAGAGGGAATAATAAAACCATGCGTCCATTCACAACGCCCGATATACGAGAGTTGAACAAACCTGCTTTTTTTGATTACAATTGAGTGAATACTTTGTTACGATCATCCAAATCATTTGATAGATGAAACATATGTCAAGGGAGGAACAAACCACATGCTGGTGGCTGTATTATTGCCTTTTATCATTGCTATTTTCATTCCATTTCTCAGTAAATGGAAAGACAAAATCCACACAGGCTATTTCGTAACAATCGTGCCTGTCCTCATCTTCATCTTCTTCATCCGTTATATCGGATCAGGTTTTGAACCTGTTATTTCGGAGTACAGCTGGATACCATCGCTTGATATGAATATGGTCTTCCATCTGGATGGACTGAGTCTGCTCTTCGTACTTTTGATTAGTGGTATCGGTTCCCTGGTTGCTTTCTATTCCATCTTCTACTTAAGCAAGACGGAGCAACTGGGTCATTTTTATGTGTACTTTCTAATCTTTATGGGATCGATGCTTGGAGTTGTCCTTTCGGATAACGTGTTCGCCCTCTACAGTTTCTGGGAATTCACATCGCTTTCCTCATTCTTGTTGATCGGTTTCTGGAACTTTAAGAAAGAGTCCAGATACGGTGCATTAAAATCCATGCTGATCACTGTATTCGGGGGGTTAAGCCTGCTGGGTGCGCTTGTGTTCATGACGATACTTACGAATACGACGAGTATTCGCGGAATGATCGAGCAGCAGGATCTGATTTTGAACAGCGAATTTTTTCCGCTGATTTTAGTATTGCTTCTTTTGGGCGCCTTTACTAAATCCGCTCAGTTCCCTTTCCACATCTGGCTCCCGGATGCGATGGAAGCGCCGACACCTGTCAGTGCCTACCTGCACTCCGCTACGATGGTTAAGGCAGGTATTTACTTGGTGGCACGGTATTCACCGATGCTTTCTGCCAATGAGTGGTTTTTCATTATCGTATCCACAGCGGGTATTGTAACTTTGTGCTGGGGATCTTATATGGCTGTAAGACAGACAGACTTGAAGGGTATTCTGGCCTTCTCCACGATCAGCCAGCTCGGTATGATTATGGCTATGCTCGGATTTGGTACGAAAGTAGCCGTATTCGCAGCGGTATTCCATATTTTAAACCACGCGACATTTAAAGGAAGTCTATTTATGATTGCCGGTATCGTAGACCACGAAACCGGTACAAGGGACATTCGGAAACTTGGCGGCTTGATGACCTACCTGCCGATGACCGCAACGCTTGCCGTATTTGCATCCTTCTCCATGGCCGGTGTTCCTTTACCGTTTTTAAACGGATTCTATAGTAAAGAAATGTTTTTCGATGCTTCCTTGGAACTGGAAGCTGCAACGACAGGTTTTGCAGGATTCCTCCAGATGGTTATCCCTTATTTGGCAGTTTTCGGAAGCATATTCACCTTCGTCTATTCCATGTATTTCTTCTTCGGAACATTCCGTGGCAAGGCGAAACTAGAGGAGCTTCCTAAAAAGCCGCACGAAGCACCGGTCGGGATGCTTGTATCACCATTCATTCTCGTAGCTGGCGTCATCATTATTGGTCTGTTTCCGGGGCTGATTAATGAATCGTTTATCGCCCATGCTGCAGAAGCAGTGAAAGGAACAGCCATCGAGAAAGAGATTTACTTCTGGCACGGCTTGATTCCACCATTCATTATGTCTCTTGCCGTTGTCGTATTCGGTACGATTTTAGCACTGTCCATCAAAGTATGGCAGCCGGTGTACCGCTTCCTTCCAGGGGTACTGAGTGCAAATAAAGTTTATGATGGAGCAGTCGCTCGTTTAGAGAGCTACTCCACTACAGTTACAAAAGGATACATGAACGGATCTTTGGGAAGATACGTACGTCTGATCCTATCAGCGATCATTATTGTAACGTTTGTCATGATGGCTATTACAGGAGGATTCTCCATCGACACCTCCAACCTGGCCGACATCACAGCGCCCGAAATTCTCGTCGCTGTAACAATGGTCATTGCCGCGCTTGGAACGGCGCTAACGAATAACCGGATAGCAGCGATTCTCATTCTTGGTGTCGTCGGTTACGGGTTAGCTATGCTGTTTGTCCTTTACCGTGCTCCAGACCTTGCTTTGACCCAGCTTATCGTAGAGACGGTAACAGTAGCTCTCTTCCTGCTCGTCTTCTACCATCTTCCGAAGCTTAAGAAGAAAGACGATGCATTAAGTACGAAAGTATTGAATTTAATCATTTCCATCGGATTCGGAGCGATGATGACGATGGTTGCCATCAGTTCCCACAGCAGTAAGTGGTTCGAAACCATTTCTCAATACTTCGTCGATAACTCCTATAAGCTGGGCGGGGGAGACAACATTGTCAACGTCATTCTTGTCGACTTCCGTGGACTGGATACATTATTCGAAGTGGTCGTATTAGGCATTGCTGCAATGGCGATTTTCGCATTAATCCGATTTAGAAAAGATAAGGGGGAGGAGTAATAGATGGAACTCATCATGGCCGTACTTGCCGGACTATTATTCGCAACAGGAATCTATAACCTCCTTCAAAAACAACTGTTGCGCATCATTATCGGGACCGCACTGATTTCACACGGAGCCCACCTCTTCATCCTAACCATGGGTGAACTGAAACGCGGGGCTCCACCGGTGTTGACCGAAGGAGTAGAAAATTATGCAGATCCGCTGCCGCAAGCATTAATTTTGACATCCATCGTCATAAGCTTCGGTGTCACAAGTCTACTACTCGTATTAGCTTATCGGGCCGCTAAGATCAACGGCACCGATAATATGGAGCAATTGAGGGGTAACGATTATGAGTAACTTAGCTGTACTACCTATCATCCTGCCGCTTTTAGCCGGCATTATCGTCGCATTCATCCACAAAAAGACAGCACTTGCCAGGAACATATCTAAACTATTCGCTGTCTTTAATCTTGCTGTCGTCATCTACGCCTTCTGGCAGGTAAAAAGCAACGGCACTCTCGTTCTTGAACTAGGGGATTGGCAGGCGCCGTTCGGAATTGTACTCGTCGGCGACCTGTTATCCATGACCCTTGTTTTAACAACGAACGTCGTCGCTGTCGCGTGCGTATTTTTCGCCCCGCAGTCACTCTCTGAGAAAGAAGAATCCTTTTACTTCTATACATTCTTCTTTATGCTGATTGCAGGCGTCAGCGGGGCTTTTCTTACAGGTGACTTGTTCAACCTCTTCGTATTCTTTGAAGTACTGTTGATGGCGTCTTACGGCCTCATTGTTTTAGGAAATGGAAAAGCTCAGCTTCGTGAATCCATTAAGTATGTATTGATCAACCTGTTTTCTTCCATGTTGTTCGTTACGACCATCTCTTTCCTTTACTCTGTTGTCGGAACCGTAAACATGGCTCAAATAGCAGAGCGTGTACAGGAAGTGAATCAGGATGGAATCTTGACGACAATCGGGATCCTGCTTTTCTTCGTTTTCGCAACGAAGGCAGCTGTATTCCCTCTTTACTATTGGCTGCCAAGACCTTATATTTCACCCAATCCTGTAGTATCTGCCCTTTTCGGTGCATTGCTTACAAAAGTCGGAATCTATTCGATCCTACGAACATTCACTTTGATGTTTAATCAGGAAGTTCAGCTTACCCACTCCCTGTTTATCATCCTCGCAGGCTTGACGATGATTTTCGGAGTGGTCGGAGCGCTCTCCACGAACAATGTTAAATTGATTGTCGCCTATAACATCATTCCTGCTGTTGGATTTATGTTAATGGGCATTGGAATCTTCACGGAAGTTTCCATCAGCGGAACGGTGTACTATCTGGTTCATGATATGATCATCAAGAGTGTACTCTTCCTCCTTGTCGGCGCTGTGGTTTACGTAGCAGGAACTTCCGACCTCAGAAAAATGGGAGGATTGATTCACCACTACCCTGTCCTCGGCTGGTTATTTTTTGTCGCTACTCTTGTACTTGCGGGTATCCCACCGTTCAGCGGCTTTATCGGTAAACTTCAGCTGCTGCGCGGAGGGCTTGCAGAGGAAGAAATCGGAATCGTGATCATCGCTCTGCTTTCCAGTTTGATGATCCTCTTCTCCATGATCCGCATTTTCATTCGTGGTTTTTGGGGAGAAAAAACAGATATTCCAATTCCTGAACGTAAAAAGAAAGGCACACGTATGGCTTGGCCGGCCGCCGGTCTGCTTACTCTATCCGTTCTTTTGGGAGTCGGTGCAGAATTATTCTACCCGACGATCCAGTCCATCGCCCAGTATTTGATGGATCCGCAAATCTATATTGATTCTGTGTTAAAGGAGTAGAAGCTGATGCCTTTACAAATCGTTATAAACATCATTATTGCTATCATGTGGATGTTCCTTAGTGAAACGTACAATTTCTCTTCCTTTCTTGTTGGATATATTCTCGGTATCGTTTTATTGTTCGTTCTGCGAAGGTTCATCCCTGATTCTTTCTACATGAAACGTGCCTGGAAGTTCCTTCAGCTCATCCTCTTATTCATAAGAGAATTGATTTTATCTAACATTGATATCGTCAAACACGTGTACAAGCCCAAGCTGAATGTTCAACCAGGGATTTTCGCGCTGCCGGTAGATGTCAAGACAAATTTTGAAATTACGCTGCTGGCTAATTTAATATCCCTGACACCCGGTACCCTGTCGGTCATCGTGAGCGAAGACCATACAAAAATTTATATCCATGCAATGGATATGCCGGACGTTGAGAAGTCTGTGAATGATATTAAAGAGACATTTGAACGTATGATCTTGGAGGTGACGAGATAATGGACAGCGTAGCAAGTTTCACAAAAACCCTCGTGGATATTTCGGCAACCATTGCTATTATCGCCGTTGCCGTTTCCGTCATCATGCTCCTTTATCGTGCCATCACCGGTCCTACGAACCCAGACAGGGCGGTTGCGCTTGATATTATAGGCATCAACTTGATGGCATTGGCAGGATTACTCGCCATCCTGCTTGTGACAACCAAATTTAATGATGTCGTCTTATTGATTGGGATCCTGCTGTTTATAGGTACGGTTGCCCTGGCGAAATTCCTAGAAAAGGGTGTTATCATTGAGCGGGACATGGATTAACATCATATTTGACATCATCATCTGCCTTTCACTGCTCAGCGGTGCTTTCTTCCTCATATCGGGATCCATCGGTATTTTAAGATTTCCGGACGTATATACAAGGCTGCATGCGGCCACGAAGAGTTCGACTCTGGGTGTGGCAGGTATTATGATCGGAGCATTTCTTTTCCTGTATGTGGAACACGACATCGTAAGTGGAAAATTACTGCTCGGCATCGTATTCGTACTGTTGAGCGCACCGGTTTCCGGACATATGATTTCACGTGCTGCTTACCGCAGCGGCGTCCCTTTATGGGAAAACAGCATTAAAGATGAATACGCTGAAGTTTTGAAGGAAGAACAAAAGCGGCAGATGCCGGATAAATAAAAGCTCCCCCAGCGAATATCGCTGGGGGATTTTCTTTATCATGACAACTATATTTTAAGGGGTACAAGCACAGACCTTCCCACAGGCACATAAGTATGTGATAGGCGTTTGCCTAATCCACGAGGAGGTGCATCCTGTGAGCAGTCTGATCGCTTCTATCCTATACTTTTTTAAAGAGTCCCTCTTCTTCATGTCCTACGTTAAGAACCAGGCCTTTCCGAACCCGCTGTCCTCCGAAGAAGAAGCGGAGCAGTTGAAATTGATGCAGGAAGGCAGTCATGAGGCAAGGAACAAACTAATCGAACATAACCTTCGTCTCGTTGCTCATATCGTTAAAAAATTCGAAAACACGAAAGAGGATTTCGAAGATTTAATTTCTATTGGAACGATCGGCCTTATCAAAGGAATCGAAAGCTATTCGACAGGCAAAGGAACGAAACTCGCCACCTATGCTGCGAGATGTATCGAAAATGAGATTCTAATGCACCTCAGATCGACGAAAAAGACAAATAAGGACGTTTCCCTTCAAGATCCCATAGGACACGACAAAGAGGGTAATGAGCTTAATTTACTCGATATCCTGCAGGCGGACGTAACGGATATCGTCGAAGAAATCCAACTTCATATGGAATTAGAGAAAATCAAGGACTTCATTACTATTCTCGATGAGCGGGAAAAAGAAGTGATCATTTTCCGCTATGGATTAAATTCCACGGAAGAAAAGACTCAGAGGGAAATAGCAAAGGAACTCGGCATCTCAAGAAGTTATGTCTCTCGCATTGAAAAGAGAGCCCTTATGAAGATATTCCACGAATTCTATAAACAGAGTAAACAAGGAAAGAAATAAATAAAAGAACCGGGTCCCCAAATGAGGAACCCGGTTCTTTTATTTATCTGCCGACAGCCGCTGCCATTTTCTTATTTTCATAGTCATGAGGAAGGCAGTGATCAGCGCCGCGCCGATTAATGGGTACAGATACATATAGGTAGCCGTTCCATACTCATAAAGGCTGATTAAAGTTCCAATATATAAATAACTGCTGAATATCAGTAAAGTCATGATAAACCGCTTATAGTCGGCTATCTTCTTTTTCCATTCGGTAGATTCCATAAAACTTCCACCTCCTGATCTATAGATATCGTATCATATCCATATCCATTTGTCGGTGGAAATTACTGTTATTTATAAGACTGGATCATCGTCATAATCATTTGTGCCGCGTTTTCTGCCGCCTTCGGAAGGAACTCATCGAAAGAAATTGATGATTCTTTGCCGGCAATATCCGAGAGCGCACGGATGACCACAAAAGGTGTCCCGTATTTATGACAAACCTGAGCAATGGCAGCTGCTTCCATCTCTGCTGCGATCATATCCGGGAACTTCCCTCTTACAAAATCCACTCGGACGGGATCCTGCATGAAAGAATCGCCTGTAGCAATGATTCCTTTAGCTGCACGTGCATCCGTCTTAGCAATGGCTTCCATCGCTTTCTCCATTAATTGTTCATCGGCATCGAACATAGCCGGCATTCCAGGTACCTGCCCGTACGCATAATCAAAAGCGGTAACATCGACATCATGATGGGTGACGGAGGTTGATACGACGACGTCCCCCACCTCCAGCTCTTTGGCAAATCCGCCCGCCGAACCTGTGTTTATAACCGCGTCTATTTCGTACTGCTCATGAAGAATCGTAGCGGACACCGCTGCATTGACCTTCCCTATCCCTGATAACAGCAATACCACCGGCACGTCGTAAAGCGTACCCTCGATATATTTACTTCCAGCCACTTCTTTCTCCGCAGTCACTTCCATTTCCGACTGCAGGCGTTCGATTTCTTCATCCATTGCTCCAATAATTCCGATAGTCATATTTAAACTTCCCCTTTTAACGATTGATTTCTTTCTCTTTCAACACTTCCAGCTTCGTCGGCTTATAGCCTTGGCCGTCGACCCATTCAACAGAAACACGAAGATAGCCGGTTTCACTTTTATCCGATACAGTAGCGACCGCTTTATTCGGACCTCCGCCGTTGCCGATCCACCAATAGATGATATCGTCTTCAGCAAGTCCTACCCCTTTTCTAATCGCCTGCTTCAACTCTTCATAGTCTTGAGAGCCTTCCTGATAGGTTATGCTGTGGTTCCCGCCTGTATCCTGCTCTGTCGGTACAGAGGACCAATCTTTCGTTACCACACGTTCTACGTTAGGATCTTCACTCTCTTCCACTTTCAATCCTTCCTCATCCTCAATAGGCTTCAGCTCTTCAAAACCTCGAGTGAGACTTGTGTGCCTTCGCTTTCTTCTTTCTGTTTGGAATCGTCTTTGGACTTACTGGATTGCTCTTTATCCTGCTTTGCTTTCTCAATTAACGATGCCTCGGTGCTTTTCGCTTTACCGGGTTCGTCATTAGTGCTGAATACCATAACCGAGATGAATACGGCAACAACGAGGACGCCTACCCCTGATAACCACGTGACCCACTTGAAGCTGCGTCTCTTCTTCTCATTGCGCGATGAACGGGAATTCGATGTATGTTTTTCTGACATTGTCCTTCTCCTCCTTTTGACTCGTGTATATTATACATGATGTCAATGCGCCAACCAATACTTCCATGGTCCTCCCTGCTATTGCCCGGGAAATGTAGAAAAAAAGGCAGGGAGAATAAGCCCCGCCTTTACGATTCATAGAATTATTTAACGGTAACGATCTTCACGTCTATTTCTCCACCTGGTGTAGCGACTTTGACCTGATCGCCTACTACATGTCCGATCAGACTTTGAGCCATAGGAGAATCGTTGGAGATTTTCCCTTCAAACGGATCTGCTTCTGCACTACCTACGATCGTGTATGTTTCTTCTTCACCATCAGGAAGTTCCTGGAATGTAACAGATTTACCCATTGTAACCGTATCCGGGTTTTCAGTATCGTTTTCAATGATGACAGCATTGCGGATCATGTTCTCCACCTGCGTAATACGGGCTTCAACGAAAGCCTGCTCGTCCTTCGCTGCATCGTACTCAGAGTTCTCAGACAAATCGCCGAATCCGCGGGCGATCTTGATGCGTTCCACTACTTCTTTACGACGCTCCGTGCGAAGGTGCTCCAATTCATCTTCGAGCTTCTGTTTACCTTCTTCAGTCATGTAATAGCTTTTATCTTCTGCCATGGTCGAACACTCCTTTAATACAAGAAAAAATGATAGTCCTTAATATAGGAAATGAGCAGTACACCGGTACGCTCATTTGCAAATTACTATACTTTACCCGAGGACATGATGATTTAGAACTACTATTGAAACTATGCCAGATTTCTGCCAGTATTTCAACTATTTTCTTTGCTTACCGCTTGTCCCTTTTCGTACAACACCGTTTGTATCTTCGTAGCCATCAAATCAATCGCCACGTGGTTCTGTCCGCCTTCCGGGATAATGATGTCCGCATAGCGTTTCGTCGGTTCTACAAACTGCAGATGCATCGGGCGTACAACGTTAATATATTGGTCGATGACCGAATCGAGCGTGCGGCCCCTCTCGTTGATATCCCTCATCATACGGCGGATAATGCGTACATCAGCGTCCGTATCAACGAATACTTTGATATCCATCATATCTCTTAAACGCTCATCTTCCAGGACCAGGATCCCTTCGACGATTATGACTTCCTTAGGGTCTACGTGAATCGTTTCTTCAGACCTCGTGTGTCTTGTATAATCATATACAGGCTTCTCCACAGGCTTCTGATCAATCAACTGTTCCAATTGTTCAATCAATAGATCATTGTCGAAAGCCAGCGGGTGGTCATAGTTCGTCTCCAGCCGTTCCTCAAACGGAAGGTGGCTCTGATCCTTATAATAATAATCTTGTTCTAACATCAATAACGTCTTGTCCGTAAAGCGCTGGATGATGGATTTGGTGACAGATGTCTTACCTGACCCGGTTCCTCCTGCAACGCCGATAACTACTGGTTTGTCGTGCATGCTTCTGGCTTCTCCTTTCATCCAATTCCTTGGATATCTATGACCTTTTATTTATTTCTTCTTCGTAATCGCTACTCCGTCCCCGATCGGAACAATCGTCGTATGATAGTCCGGATGACGAACCAGCCATTCATTGAAACCGCGGATCTTGCGTGCGATCTTTGCCATACGCGGACCGGCATCCGTATCGTCCGCTACATATCCCTTAAAGAGGACGTTATCGGAAATGATCATTCCGTCCTGCTTCACTAACGGGGAATAGAGATGGAAAAATTCCTCATACTTCCCTTTCGCAGCGTCGATGAACAGCATATCGAATGGTCCATGACCGCTTACCACTTCTTTCACGTCCAAAGCATCTCCATGAATGACGCGAATCTGATTTTCTTTATGCATGTTGCGAATATTGGACAGTGCCTCGTTATAACGTTCTTCATCCCTTTCGATCGTCGTAACGGTGCAGTCCGGATTAGCTTCTACCATTCTAAGCGCAGAATATCCGATCGCCGCTCCGATTTCCAGGATGGCTGTTGGTTTCTGGATCCGTATGAGCTGCATGAGAAATTCAATACCTAATGGCTCCATGATGGGAACATGATTTTCCTTGGCATACGTTTCCATTTCTTTGACAGGTCTGGAAGGCTCTGAAAGCAATGATTGTAAATATTGCTCTTGCTCCATCAAGTTTCATCCCTTCACAATAATTTTACAACCACACTATTTTAACACAAAAAAAAGAAGGAATGCGAGTGTTCCCGTCATTCCTTCTAAAAATTCACTGGCCGGTTA
>NZ_ANPF01000067.1:0-37407 GCF_000328325.1 Halobacillus sp. BAB-2008
CAAAAGCTTATGGGCCCGCTCCGCTCCTTTTATAGCATGAATATCGTGCTTGCGATACTCATCGTAATCCCACTTCCCGTCCCTGTACCATTCATAATGCCCCATGTCATGAAGAAGCGCGGATTTCGTGGCAAGGTCAGGGTCGACACCTGCCTCCACCGCCATATCATAGGCATACCCGGCTACGGTGACCGCGTGGTTGATACCTGACCGCTGCAAATACTTTTGTGTAATGCGATGTTTGAATACATCCACTAATGTCACTCGTTTCATACGATCACCTCCAATTTTTTTAGAAATCATACCACGTTCTCCGAATACCGACAAGCAAATCCATGTTTACCTTTCCCCTTCTGTAGGAAAATAGAAACAAGGAGGTAGGCACATGACATTCCATAATGAATTAGTAATGATTACGGGAGCTGCGAACGGCATCGGAAAAGGCCTTTCGTTATACTATGCAGAAAAAGGTGCGCAGGTTATAGCGCTGGATGTCGATGAGGAGGCGGGAAAAAAGCTTTCGGATGAAAATCCAGCCATCCATTTCCTTGTCTGCGACGTGCGTGATCCATCCGCTATCAAGAAAATCCACGAAGATGTAAAAAAACGTTTCGGAACGATAACGATCTTGATTAACAATGCCGGCGTCAGCCGCTTTCAATCCCTTTTCGATATCGACGCAGAAGGGTTTGATGATGTGATTCACACCAACTTGAGAAGCTGTTTCCTCATGTCGAAATATGCAGCAGAATTGTGGAGAGAGACGGGAACCAAGGGCCGAATCGTTCATATCGCTTCCACCCGGGCATTCATGAGTGAACCGGACTCGGAAGCCTATGCAGCCAGTAAAGGCGGAATTTATGCATTGACCCATGCCCTGGCTGCATCCTTAAGTCCTTATCAAATCAGAGTAAACGCCGTAAGCCCCGGGTGGATCCATACAGGAGACGCAGAAGACCTGAGGGACATCGACCATCAACAGCATCTTTCCGGGCGCGCCGGTAACGTCAGAGACGTAGCCAAAGCCTGTGCATACCTGACAGACCCTGATAACCACTTCTTAAATGGAGAAAATATTGTCCTTGACGGCGGGATGACACGGAAGATGATCTACGAGCACTGAATCCGGTCAGGTTTATATGATCCGGGAGGCGGGTAGTTTCTATACAACTATACTATTTCGGAGGTGACTGCCGGTGAGTGAACTGTCCTCTTACCAAGTCCAACTGCGCCAACCATTAGAAACGAACCAAATCGTGAAACTATATAAACTGATTTCCCGCGGCGGTTGTGATTTATACTTACACCAGAACCAACTGATTACGGACGCCAAGCATCTGCCAAAGCTCCTTTCCTTCTTCCTTTGCATGAAGATGGAGGAACCACTCGTCCTCATCATCGGCGGCGAGCGCTGTGCAGAAATTTATACAGACATAGAAAACTTATGGGCTGATAACGGTGCCGTCAGCACCCCGCGCCAACAGTACAGCGAAGCAGCTCTTAAAAATGTAAGCTCTGTATTCGTGTAATCCAAAGAACCCGCACCTGAGAATCAGGATGCGGGTTCTTTCTGTTGGCGGGTCTGCTTTTTTTTGAAATAATTCCAGTGAAATTGAACGAATCCTACAGCTATGATTCCCGCGAAAAAAAGGAAAATATTGCTGTAGATCGCCGTGTCCCCTTGAAAGCCGATTCCGTGGAGCGGTGAGACAGGTTCATAAAGATCCAAAGCCTTCCCGATCAAAGCACCGCTTAAAGCACCGGAGATAAAATTGATCAGGTTGAAGACTCCCATCCCCACTCCCGTCTCCTTGTCATCGAGTATATTGGCAAGTATGTCGGCGGACGAGGCCTGAACAAGCGGGAAACTCATGTAGGCGACAATCATGGCTGCCCCGACAACATAAGGATGGGCTCCGACGATGAATGACAGCAGGAGAAAACCTGAGATCAGCAGTATCATCGCGGTATATAGAACAAACGTATTTCCTTTCGTATCGACAAGACTGCCCCCCTTCTGCCCCATGAGCGCTGCACTGACGGCTCCGGGAAACAGGACGAGGCCGATCATCATCGTCTCCATTTGATAAGCGTCCCGGAACATGATTGGAAGCATGAACATCATTCCGAATAAACAGAGCACGGCAAGAAAGCTTGTAATGATCGTCGTTCTGTAAGGAACATCCTTGAACAAGTGCGTCGGAATGAACGGCTCGGCAATTGTCCGCATCCGCCACACGTTTAAGGCGAGGAACAGGCCGGAAGCGACAAAAAGCAAGGGCATATCAAGTGTGATACCTATTAATAGGGTAGATATGAATCCTGCAATCAAGGCGGCACCAATGAAATCGATATACCCCTTTTTCGCTTCTTCCTGAGGAAGGTTCTTCCTTAAGAAGGGCAGCGTGACAATAATGGCTGCAGAGGTCAGGAACAAATACCTCCAGTCTAAGAAGCCTGCGATAAAACCGCCTGCTATCGGTCCGATACCGGAAGCGAATGCCATGACGGATGCAACAATCCCAAGCACCCGACCACGCTCATGCTTGAAATATTTCAAAGGGGCAAGGAATACGAGGGCCGGAATCATGGCGCCACCCAAAGCCTGGAGCACTCTTGCCGCCAAGACCATGGCATAGTTCTGAGCGAAGAAACCAAACAACGATGAAGCGCTGAATATGATCAATCCGTACGTAATCAATGTCCTGTAAGGATAAAAGTCAGCCAGTTTCCCATATGTCAAAGCTCCGATAGCGTATACCATAATGTATCCTGTCATCACCCAGCTGACTTCCGACGGCATCAAATGATAAGTCTCTGCAATGTCAGGAACGGCTATATTGAACATCGTACCGTTCATAACGGACATCATCATGACCGCACATAAAGAAATTAACAGCCCGCGCGGATTTTTCACACGTTGGTCCACATGTCTTACCTCCCTTTCTTTCGAGTATCGAAATGAATCATACAGCACTTCACAAGAGAAAGCAACAAGAGTATACACAACCACTTAAAAAAGTCGGAATATTTAGATATAATGAAAGGTGTAATAGGATAAGGAGGGTTGCTTCATGTACGATGTCGCCATTATCGGCGGTGGCCCGGCAGGCGCAAGTGCCGGACTTTTCACCGCCAAAGCAGGCAAGAAGACAGTCGTATTCGATCACGGAAAAAGCATAACGAAGATGGCCTGGGTGGAAAATCATTACGGAGTGGACGGAATCAAAGGGCCGGACCTCTTGAAACAGGGACAGGCCCAGGCAGCGAAGTTCGGAGCAGAGATTGTATCGGAAACCGTAAACGGAATTGTCACTAAAGGCGAAGCACATGAGATTCAAACCGAAACCCGCTCCTACGAAGTCGAACACATCATCTTTGCAACTGGCATGTCCGTCAAGGCAGCGGAAAATCTTGGCGTAGACATTATAAAAGGCACCGAGCCCCGGGTCGCAAAAATAATCCAAACAGACGAAAACGGGCACACATCGATGCCTAAAGTTTGGGCGGCAGGGACCGCAGCAGGCGCAAGTGTCCATACCATCATCACTGCAGGAGATGGAGCAAAAGTAGCGGTCAACGTTATCAGCGCCCTGAATGGAAAGCGCTACGTCGACCATGATGTATTGGAATAAAAGTGCGGATAACGGGAGCAGCCCGTCATCCATTTGCTTTATTTGCTTAGACCTGTCACACTTGTAACGTAATGTTTTATGGGAAAGTGCAGGTGAAAATAATGATTGAAGTACGTACATCCCGTTTCGAGGATGAGGAGTTGAACAGAGGAATGTTTGCAACCCGCGACATTGCCAAAGACGAACTGATCCACGAAGCGCCCGTCATCCCCTACCCCAACAGCGAACACGTGCATATTGAAAAGACGCGTCTTGCCGACTATGCCTTTGAATACGGGGAGAACCATACCGCCTTTTTGCTCGGTTATGGAATGATGTTCAATCACTCCTACGAACCGAATGCCAATTATAAAATTAACTTCGAGCAGCATACGTTCGATTTCTATGCTTATAAGGACATTAAACAAGGAGAAGAAGTGTTCATCAACTATAATGGTTTCGTAGATGAGCAGGAGCTTTTATGGTTTGACAAAGAAGAAGAATAAGAAAAAGGCCGGGGACACGTGACCCCGGCCTTTTTTGAAAGCATTAATCAAACCATCCTTTGTTACGGAACCAGATGTACATCCCTACCGCAACGCTGATCATGATGATCCAAACAACCAGATAACCGTATGTGGTACTTAATTCCGGCATGTTTGAGAAGTTCATCCCATACACGCCTACGATAAAGGTCAGCGGCATGAAGATGACCGAAATAACCGTAAGGATCTGCATCGTCCGGTTCGTTTCATGGGAGTTTAAGGATAAATAACTGTCCCGGATATCCTGCGTCATCTCCCTGTTGGAAGCGATCATGTCCGCCACTTTGACCAAATGATCGTGGATATCAGCAAAGTATTCCCTCCGGTCAAAAACCCCGTCCAAATGGTGGGAGTTCAAAATACGATACAGTAAGTCGCGCATCGGATGGACCGTTTGACGCAGCGTCAAAAGTTCCCCTCTGCGATCAAACAGCTCCTCCAGCAACCGCTCCATGGAAAGGTTCTTCGTATTGTCCTCGATATCATTGATGTGATCCTCAATCTTATAGATGATCGGGAAATAATTGTCTACGACCTTATCGAGAATCTGGTGGAACACGAAATATTCATCGACCTCTTGGTAATCTTTTACGCGTCGGACCATCCGTTTCGCCTGTTCAAGCGGATCGTTTTTCTCTTTATGAAAGGTTACGATCGAGCAGTCACCAAGGAAGATATCGATCTCCTTCTTCTCAAGCTCCATTCGACTGACCGAGTGGATGACAAAAAAAGTATGGTCGTCGTAATAATCCAGCTTCGGTCGCTGCAACCCTTGCAGACAGTCTTCGATGGCGAGCGGATGGAAATGGAATTCCGATTCCAGCATCCCGATTTCTTCCTTCGTCGGCTCTTCGAAATCCACCCAGTACCAGTCCCAAGTCTCAGACCGCAGCTCCTGCATCGGTATTCCTTCCTGCATCCCCTTCTCTTTGGAGTAAGCCATAATGTTTATCATTGCTATCACCTGCCATTTATGTACGATACCTTTTTTCTTTACCCTCTGCAACATTCCTTCAAACAGGGCCGTCAGGATGTGGTACGATGGAAAAAAAGAAAGAACGGAGGATGCGGGCATGGCAGATACGGATAAAGCACTGCATATACAAGGACGGCTCGTACGTTTGAGAAGCATCGAGGATACGGACATTCCCGTCCTTTATGACTTGATTTATCAAGGATTCGAGCCGGAGTGGAAGAAGTGGGACGCTCCTTACTACCCGTTGGAGCCGCACACGTTGGAAAGCTACCGCAGCCACGAGCACGCAAGAAAAGCAAGGCTGAAGAATGGAGAACCGGACTCTCGATTAATTATAGAAGTAGAAGGCCGAATCATCGGTACCGTCACCTATTACTGGGAACACAAGCCTTCCCTCTGGCTCGAAGTCGGTATCGGCATCTATGACCCGGACTACTGGAACGGCGGTTACGGTTCCGAGGCTTTGGAATTGTGGATCGATCACTTGTTTCGTCATCTCCCGCTCGCACGGGTCGGGCTCACGACATGGTCAAGAAACGAACGGATGATGCGGGTTGGCGAGAAATTGGGAATGAAAGTCGAAGGCAGAATGCGTAAGTGCCGAATTTATGAAGGAGCCTACTACGATTCGATTCGGATGGGAATCCTGAGGGAAGAATGGAATAGACGGATGGTTCCATAGAATCAAGACAGGATCATCTATCTTTTACAATCATCAAAAACAACGATTTTCTTCTGAATAAAAAGAGGACTCCACGAATTGCGGGGTCCTCTTTTTACTGAATTCTTATTTAAATAGACTCATGGAGGAAGGTGGATAACAGCCGGGAATCGGCTTTTGCCTTTATTTCATAATCTTTTTTGGTATAAACGATTCCCTCCATTAAGAGCCTCGCCGTCCTTCCGATTTTCACCCGGACATCCGGATCTTCGGTAATATATGCTTCCAGAACGCCTCCAGGATGTCCGATCCGAAGGGAATCCTGCGACCGGATTGCCAGATCAGAGAGCACGGTACCAGTCAACCTGCTTGCAACAGAGAGGCAGACGGCCCCTGTAATAGCCAGGGCCTTGTGCGGCTTCTGCATTGACATCATTCTAACAAGCACGTCAACGTCCTCTTTCTCATGAGTAATTCCCTGGATATCCGTGTACTTAGAAGTCTCGGCTACAATAGTCAATTTCGGTACAGCAGGTGATTGGTCAGAAGCATCCTCCTTCGCTGAGAACCCACAAAGCTCAGCTGCTATCGAACGGACTTCCTCCAACCTCTTTAATGTTTCACTGGAAAAATCATCCGGTAGTTCATCTCCTGCGAGACCGACGTGAGCAGCATTTACCATCACGAGCGGATTGGCCACATCCACAATGGAAATAGGAATGGTACCATAAGAGCACGCAACGTACTCTTTAGGCTTCCCGGAAGGAAAAATCCTCCCAGTAACGGCCCCTTCCGGTTTCTCGAAGGAAAGAAAAATCGGCGATCCACTTCCAGGGACGCCCGGAATCTCGTAGCTTCCCTCCGTCTTGACTTTACCGCCTTCGACTTCCACCTCCGCACTTATCAACTTCTTCGTATTTGTGTTCCATATTTGAACCGTCGTAACCGGCTCAAGGACATCCACCATCCCTTTACTGATTGCATATGGTCCGACAGCGGATGAGATATTGCCACAATTCCCATTAAAATCTACGACTTGTTTGTCAAGACTGACTTGCGCGAACGTATAGTCTACGTGATGGAACGGATGGGTGCTTTTACTGATGATCGCCACTTTACTTGTAAGAGAATTTGCCCCTCCCAATCCATCGATTTGATTGGGATCGGGGCTCCCCATGATATCGAGGAGAAACGGCTCCCACTCTTCTCGATCGGCAGGCATGTGATCCTTCAAAATAAATACACCTTTGCTCGTTCCCCCTCGCATAAGAGTCACCGGAACTTTATACATACGCTATCCTCTCCTCCAGGAATACTATTGTGATCAGGTTGGTTCTAGCGTACAATGGAAGTCACCATAAGAAAAATCACGAATTTCGATCTTATCAGATAAAAATATTTTATAATAGGAGGCTCGACATGGATCAAAAAGACTGGGACATCCTGCGTGCTGTAGATGAACGAAAAAGCTTGACCAAAGCAGCCGAAGCACTGTTCATATCTCAACCAGCCTTGAGTTACCGTTTAAAACAGCTGGAGGATACCTTTCAAGCAAAACTCTTCTTCCGCACGAAGACAGGCATTGCATTCACCTCGGAAGGAGAACACCTCGTCGCCTATGCAAAAAGACAGCTCCAAGAGCTGCAGACCTTGTCCGATGAACTGATGAACATTGGTAAAGAGGTGCGTGGCACGTTAAGAATCGGTGTTTCCAGTAACTTCGCCCAATATAAACTCCCTGCTCTTTTAAAGAAATTTTCGGAGCAATACCCGAACATTCAATTCGACGTTCAAACAGGATGGAGTGTTGAAATTAAAAATTTGTTGAGCCGGTCCCATATCCACCTCGGCATTTTGAGAGGAGATTATGATTGGGAAGGCGAAAAACAGCTGCTCATTAAGGAACAGCTCCATATCATTTCCAAAGACGCAGTCGCTGTGGAGGATTTACCGAGCCTCCCGTTTATTAACTACAAGACAGATAATTCCCTGCAGTCGCTCATTACGAAGTGGTGGAACAATCATTTTTCCCAGTCCCCGTACTCTCCAATGGAAGTGGATCGTCAGGAAACGAGTAAAGAAATGGTCAAGCACGGCCTCGGGTTTGCGGTAGTACCGGAAATCTGTCTCCGTCCATCCGATCAGCTGTACACAGAAGGGCTTCATTATAAGAACGGGGAACCTGTCATGCGGGATACATGGTTAATGTACAGGCCGGACTACTTGAAGCTTCACATTGTCAAAGCCTTCATCGACTTCCTCATGAGCCAGCAAAAAGTTAAATTATAAAAAAAATTTATTTAACCTCATAATTTTTCGCTATTTTACTTATGTCCTGTTTTTTTATAACCTTATGCCAACCACATAAAAAGGAGGACGAACAGTGAATAAAATGTATGCGCTTACTTTTATATGCATATGCGCCTTATGCTTAACCGGATGCTCTTCTCTCACGCTCGGTCAGTCCCAGCTATCAACTTCGGATAAGGAAGGCATCGGAACAGATCTTTTGACGATGGTAGTTCCCTATAACTCCGGAGGCGGCACAGATGTCTTCGGAAGATATATGTCGAACCCACTTGCTTCTCATATAGAATCGAAGCCGAGTATCCAGGTGGAGAACATCCCCGGTGGAGGAAGCATCACAGGCGCCAACGAATACATCACTTCCTATGACAGAGACGGGAGCAACCTCATCACGACAAGTGCCTCCACACACATCCCGCTTCTTCTGGGTCAATCATCTGTAAAATACAACTTCGAAGATTTAAACCCCATCATCGGCGCTCCTACCGGGGCTGTCGTCTATGTATCCGACTCCCTTGGAATAGAGAGCGCATCAGATCTGAATGAACTGGATGAGAAGCTTTACTTTGCAGGCATGTCACCGACGGGGCTCGACCTCACTACCTTGATTTCCTTTGAGGTATTGGGAATGGATGCGAAGGCTGTCCTCGGGTATGAAGGAAGAGGACCTGCCAGAGTGGCATTCGAGCAAGGGGAAAGCAATATCGATTTTCAGACGACCACCGCTTATAAGAGGAATATAGAACCAAGAGTGGAAGAAGGAAGTGCTGTACCACTCTACAGCCTTGGACAGATTGATGAAAAAGGCAACGTCGTACGCGACCCGCAGTTTCCTGATCTCCCTACTGTGAAGGAAGTCTATGAAGATCTATATGGAAAGGAACCGTCTGGGGAAGACTGGAACGCCTACAAACACTTCCTGAATGCGACTTACACGCTACAGAAAGTCATCTGGGTCCACGAGGATGCCCCCGAATCTACCAAAAAAGAACTGGAAGAAGCGGCGGATCGTTTGAAATCTGATGAAGATTTCCTGAAGGAGTCAGCGGAAATTCTTGAAGACTACGAGCTATATACAAATGAAGAATTGAAACAACGAATTACCAGTTTAGAAGAAAACACTACTCCGGAAATGATCGACTGGATCTATGACTTCCTACTGCACGAACACGGAGTTGATGTGAAAAAATTATGAAGAGATGAGGTGTCCATATGTTGGAAAGTGCAGTGTCAGCTTTGCATATTGTCCTTGACCCTTCCCGTATGCTGTTTATGGTTCTCGGAATTGGTCTCGGTATTGTTGTAGGATTGCTTCCGGGGCTCGGAGGTACCGTCGGGATGTCCCTTCTCCTTCCGTTTATATTCGGAATGGACCCTTACATCGGCATGGCGTTACTAATCGGAATGGTCGCTGTTGTCCACACCGGGGACACCTTCCCTTCGGTCCTGCTCGGTATACCTGGTTCATCGGGATCTCAGGCAACCATCATGGACGGATATCCCCTCGCGAAAAAAGGCCAGGCAGCACGTGCCATGGGGGCAGCTTTGTTCTGTTCGATGATCGGAGGCGTCATCGGAGGAATTGCCCTTTACGCCGCTATCCCTTTTGCTACTCCTCTCATCACGAGCTTTTCTTCCCCGGAACTGTTTATGCTGACCATGCTTGGTTTAAGCATGGCCGGCCTTCTGGCTGGCGATTCTCCAGCTAAGGGAGCGATGTCCGGTCTTCTCGGACTTTTAATAGGCTCTGTCGGCAGCGCCCCGGCCATCACAGAATACCGCTATACTTTCGATTTTCTATATTTATCAAACGGACTCTCTCTTCCAGTTGTTGCGCTTGCCATTTTTGCATTCCCCATCCTCATCACTATGCTGACGGATAAAGGCAGCGTATCAGATACCGGCAAATTACAAGGCGGCGTGTTGGAAGGGGTAAAGGATGGCCTCCGCAATAAGTTCCTTATCTTTCGGAGTGCCGTCCTCGGGAGCCTCATCGGCTTCATTCCCGGACTCGGCGGGAGCGTCGTCGATTGGCTCGCTTATGGAGCCGGGAAGAAAACCGTGAAGAACAATAATTTTGGGGGAGGAGATATCAGGGGAGTCATCGCTCCGGAGAGTGCTAACAACGCCAAAGAAGGAGGCTCTCTCATCCCTACCCTTCTCTTCGGCATCCCAGGAAGCGGAACGACAGCCATTTTACTTGGAGGATTGATTCTAATGGGGTTGGAGGCAGGTCCGAGAATGTTGACAAACGACCTCCCCGTCACGCTTTCCATTGTATGGACACTTGTTATTGCAAATATTGTCGGTGCGCTGATGTGTATGGTACTCATCCGTCCCATTGCAAAAATCAGTCTTATTCCGGGTGAAAAGCTGGTTCCTTTCCTGGTCATTCTATTATTAATCGGGGCCTATCAAAGCAACTTCGCATGGGGAGATATCGTGACCTTCCTTGTCATTGGACTGCTCGGGTATGTCATGACAATCCTCGACTGGCCGCGGCCGCCGCTTTTGATCGGCTTCGTCCTGGCCATTTCCGCAGAAAGGTACTACTGGATTTCCATTGAACGTTATGGATGGGAATGGATCAGCAACCCAATCGTCATCGCACTGGCGGTCCTGATCGTCGTATTACTTACAGGCGGTTCTGTAATGAAAAGGATCAGCGGCCGCATTCAGAAAGAAGGTGTGTGAGCATGGATAAACAAAAGTTGAATATCGCTTTTACTATTTTCTTATTCGCATTATTTACCTGGGCTGCCATCACAGCACTCTCTTTCTCAAGGCTTGCTCAGTTTTTTCCCATTTACGTATCAACAGCGGGAAGCATCGTCACCGGACTGTACCTCTGCTCTGAAATCATCAAATATGTAAAGCAGAAAGATAAGAAGCATCAGAAAGTTCTTATTGTCCAGCCGCTTATTTATCTCGCCTGGATTGTAGGGTATGTAATACTGATTTACATCATCGGAGTGCTGGCAGCTTCCGCGGTCTTCCTGATGACTTTTCTAGTCAAGGAATCCCGATTCACCATCGGCAAGGCGGCGTACTCAACGGGAATTACAATCGTTGCCCTGATCGTTCTCAGCACCTTCATGAAAATTGCCTGGCCGGAAAGCCTGCTTGGTTTATAATGGAGTACTGTTTTGCGCCGGGACGCATGGAGGAAAGCACTCTGCTTTCCGGAGCCTTCTCTCCCTGTAATCCGATAAAAAAACGCGGCCCTTTTATAGAAGGACCGGCGCTTTTTTTTATCCGAAATACGTATTCAAAGGTGGAACAATCTGCTTCTTACGGCTGACGACACCAGGAAGGACGGCTTGATTACCGTCAAGCGTTACGTCAAATGCTTTCGCTACCGCGTCTGTCGCTTCGCCTACTGCTACGACGGTGGAGTCACTTTCAAGGATGTCTGTAACAACAAGGACGAAGAGATCAAGCCCTTTATCCGCTGTTACTTTTTCAATCGCCTGCTCCAGTTCACCTTTACGGGAAAGCACATCGTTCGTGTCAACCGTATTCACCTGAGCAATCTCTACTTTCTTATCACCCATAGAGAATTCCTTCGCATCAAGGGAAATCAACTGCTCTGCTGTTTTGTCGCTGATGTCAGCTCCGGCTTTCAGCATTTGAAGGCCGTATTCTTCCGCATCGACACCTGCGATGGCAGCAAGCTCTTCCGCCGCTTTACGGTCTTCCTCTGTGCATGTCGGGGATTTAAACAAGAGAGAGTCGGAAATGATCGCAGAAAGCATCAGTCCGGCCATTTGTTTCGGCACTTCTTTTCCGTGCTCTTTATAAAGCTTGTTCAAGATCGTTGCCGTACATCCGACAGGCTCTGCACGATAATAAAGAGGGCCTTTCGTCTCGAAGTTCGCGATTCTGTGGTGGTCAATCACTTCAAGCACCTGGACATCATCAATATCGTCGGCACTCTGCTGGCGTTCGTTGTGATCGACAAGAATAACCTGTTCCACTTCGTCGGATACACGTTCTACGAAACGAGGCGCCTCCACATTGAATTGTTCAAGGGCAAACTGTGTCTCTCCCCCTACTTCACCGAGGCGGACGGCTTCCGCGTCTTCCCCAATCGTCTTTTTCAGATCCGCATACACAAGTGCAGAACAGATCGTGTCCGTATCCGGGTTCTTGTGACCGAAAACTAGAGTTTTAGCCAAAATAATCTTCCTTTCTATAATCGAAGTATGTAAGCATTACGTCTTTTCGATTATAAAATAGAATACCGGAAGAGTCCAACTTCTCCTATAGGAAAAATGATTACCGGCGCTCCTTCAGAAAACATGCCGCAGCGGCATATCCAGCCACCATTTGGACGACAGGACTCGCAGACGGATTGGTAAGAAGGACTCCGGGAAGCAGCGCAGGCAGAGGAAGCACGAAAGGAACGAATAGAAAATAGAGGCAAAGAGTGATCACCCCCACCCCTTTCCTATTCCACCTCCATAAGACGTCTTTCTTCCTCCATTGTGTTATTTTTTCAAATTTCAACAGAAAACCGGCAGGAATATAAGCCGTTTGACCGAAGATTATATAAGGGTAAACAATAAACGACTCTGCCGCCAGCGTCTGAAGCTTCGATTGTATAAAAGAAACCAACCATAAATAAAAGAAGAAAACAGCTGCTTTCCAAATGATCGCCTGATACCTTCCCATTATCCATCTCCTCCTTTTCTATCACTCTATGAATCCGTTCCAATAAAAATCGCTGAAAAGACGTTTACGACAAAAAATTAAGGGAATTGTCAAAAAGATGTTTGAGATTTCACGACATTATGTGTTAGAATTCCTTACATAGACATTTTGAGGTTCTTATCCGATGCATGATCAGGGATGGAAGACTCATAAAAAAAGATAAAGAGAGGGTATTGTATGACTTACACAAAAGAACAGATCAAGCAGGAAGTCAAAGAGAATAACGTAGAATTCATCCTACTAGAGTTCACAGACATGCTAGGGGATACTAAGAACGTAGAACTGCCGATAGATGAATTGGACATGGTGCTGAACAACGAAGCGATGTTCGACAGTTCTTCCATCTCCGGTTTCTCTGCAATCCAAGAAAGTGACATGTATCTTGTACCAGATTTGGATACGTTCCTACTACTTCCATCTATGGTCGATGAAGATCGCAGCGCGCGCTTCATTTGTGACATCTACAAGCCGGACGGCACTCCATTCGAAGGAGACCCTCGCTACATCCTGAAACGTGCTATGAAAGAAGCAGCGGATTTAGGCTATACCGTTAACGTCGGTCCTGAACCGGAATTCTTCCTGTTCAAACTGAACGATGAAGGTTATCCGATTCGTAAGATGAACGACCGCGCCGGATACTTCGATGCTTCTCCTAAAGATAAAGGAGACAAGGTACGCCGTGATATCGTACGCACCCTTAAGAAGTACGGTTTCGAGATGGAAGCTTCCCACCACGAAGTAGCGATGGGACAGCACGAAATCAACTTCCGTTTCGATAACATGCTGAAAGCAGCAGACAACATCCAAACCTTTAAGAACGTTGTAAAGGATATTGCAACAAACCATAACTACCACGCGACATTCATGCCGAAACCGATCGCAGGCGAAAACGGCTCCGGAATGCACTGCCACCTGTCCTTGTTCCGTGATGGAGACAGCGCGTTCTACGATGAAGATGCGAAAGACGGCGTGTCTAAGACGATGAAACAGTTCATCGCAGGAATTCTGCATCACGCAAGCGGAATTGCAGCAATTACGAACCCGAACGTGAACTCCTACAAGCGTCTCGTTCCTGGTTATGAAGCTCCTGTAAGTGTAGCTTGGTCCCACTCCAACCGTAGTTGTATGGTCCGCGTACCAACAACACGTGGTAAAGGAACGCGTTTCGAAGTCCGCAACCCGGATCCGACGGCTAACCCTTACTTGACGCTTGCTGTATTGATCCAGGCAGGTCTTGAAGGTATCCGTAAGGAAATGGACGCAGGCGACGCAGAAACTCGTAACCTTTACGAAGTGACGGATGACAGCGTGCCTACTCTTCCTACGAACTTGAAAGAAGCTATCTCTGCTTTGAAGAAAGATGAAATCCTTCTGAACGCACTTGGCGATCACACATCCCAAGCTTATATCGAAGAGAAGGAAAAAGAATGGACAGAATACTCCCTGCAGGTCAGCCAGTGGGAAGTAGACATGTATATGAATAGATAACACCAAAAAGAAGCAGCCTTTTGTAAGGCTGCTTCTTTTTATTTTATCGGGAAATATAAGCAAGCAAGAAATGGATAGTATTCCATGATACAAGAACAGCTTCTTTTTCGTGTAAACAAAAAGCCGCCGCCGATGCGGGGCTGTTCCACCTGCTTTATTTTCCTATTTCTCTTCGATACCGCAACGAAATATAGGACTTTTCTGAAGGAAGCTTATGAGACGGCCGCTCCCCTTTGTAAACAAAGCCGGATTTCTCATAAAAGGGAATGCCCATCTCGTTCCCTTTCGTTACAGAGACCCATTGCTCCGATGCACCACGAGCAATATGATCCTCTGTGATAGCTTCAAGCAGTCTGCCTCCGATGCCTTCCCGCTTTCTCTCAGGATCAAGATAGAGAACAAAAAGTTCTGCCGTTTCAGATCCGGTCATTCCTCCCCCGCCGGCACCGACGACAGTCCCTTCCTCATCGACAGCGACAAACCACCCGTTCCATTCATCGGAAATATCACGAACTTCCCGCGCAATCCGGTCTGCGTTATAAAATTCTTCAATCACCTGCTCAATATCTTCTTTCTCCAGCAACGATTTGTATGTTTCCCGATAGCCAGATTCACAGACACGAATAATGTCCGCTACATTGGAACCATCCGCTTTCCGTACCTCCACCATATCTACCGAACCGCCCCTTCTTCAACTGCGTACTTTTTTCATTCGGCCTGTCACGACATATGTATTCGTCTTCGAGCGAAAGAACTGCCTCGCCCCATGATAAGTCGTGTACCAAAGATTGTTGATGACCTTAAACTCTCTTTCCTCTACATCGACGAAGATTACCGGATGATAAGAGGTTCCGAAAACTTCATCCTGCAATTCCACAACTCCGACTTCCTTCTGTTCATCCATCCACATCGTTTTCATATTTTTCATTGCGTTCCTACTCCTTCATTTACTACCAAATGTCCAATTTCTTTAGAAGTAATTATTGCAAAATTAAGACAATAAAACAATAGCGATTTGACAAAAAACAACTTCGTTCCACGAAATATAACACCCTGTGCAAACGCTTCAAATCAGTAAAAAAACCCCTTATCCTTCAGAGGATAAGGGGTATGTTTTATCACTTTACAGCGTTCAAACCCTTGTGAAATCAAGGGTGAAGGATTACAGCATGCAATGGCATGCACGAAAAAAAATCGGAGGAAAAACACTCCTTCAATTCCGAAAAAAAACATCAGAAAAAAAGTTAAAAAAATAATTAACAAACTTTTTAAAGCAGCCTGGCAGCGATGAAAAACCGATGTTGTCTGACGTCTAAAGACTTGTTATTACTCATTTCCTTGTGAATAGAGAGCAGCTCTTCTCTATATTTTTCCACTGTGAAATCAGGCACCTGCCAGGGTATGGCTTTCAAATAGTAGATCAGCGCTCCGATATCATAAAACCTCTGAGTCGGATGAGCTTCCCCTGACGCAATCAGTTCCCATTCAGGAGAAAGGAAGGGTTTTTCAGCCGTTTCCAAGGACCACTTTGCATACTCATCATTAACAGGAACCTCCAGTCGATCGTTTATGCCGGAACAATCCACCCCTCCTACTTGCTGCGTAAGAAATATCCCTCCAGGCTTCAATACACGCTTCACCTCTCCCAGGTCGTAAGAGTCGTGTTGATTCAGTACAAGATCGAATCTTGCGTTTTCGAAGGGAAGCGTGTCATTCTCGACAGGAACCACCGTCACTCCGTGTGGCTCCAGTCGTTCTTTTGCCAGCGGGTAATTAGGTGCATACCCCTCTGTCGCAGCCATATACAGCGGAAACGGAAGGAGCTTTTCCAAAAACTCGCCTCCTCCGGTCCCCATATCGAGTGCAGCACGTGCGCCATGGAGGAAGTTCCTGGCCATCGATCCATACGACCATGGCAGCAGTCCGCTCTGCATTCTTCCTGCCCCGGAAATGTAAGAGAAATCCCATCCATGGAAAGGCCGGTCTACCTCTTTTAAATAATCATTAAAATTCATCTTTGCGCCTCCTCTATTATTTTGTGGACGATTCTATCCTCCAGGAGGTGCGCGTGCCCGCTGGTATTGTTATGTATCTGGTATTCGGCTGTACATAGATTCATCCCTTTCTATTAATTCGATAATGGATGGTGAGAAACGGAAGACCGAAAATTCTCATCGTATGAACAGCACAAAGGACGCCGTTCTCTTCATGGCTCACGCGAAAATGCTCCGTCAGCGGCAGAACGATGGGGCGGCCGCGAACAATAAGGTACGTGCCGGCATCCGATTCCGAGTTCCCCTTTTCACTAGTGAGAACGAGCTCTTCCCTTTCCCTTCTCACCTCCAAGATGCCTGCCATTGCAGAAAACGGAAGCGGTAGAGAGATGTTCATGTACGTCTGCCCTCTGGATGTATGGGAAGCATACAAGGCGATAAACACCTCGGATTCATTGATCTTCCTTATCCAGGCACGAGTATTTTCTCTTCCATCTAATTTATCCGAGACAGAACGGATAGCCCCCGTCATTTCATACGTCTGCCTCGACAGCGGAAGGTTGATCTGCTTTGTCACGGTACTGACGGCCCGGTAGAGAACAGCGAAGGGATAGAACCACCAATGCCAGCAGACACGGGAATATAACCGGTATTTATCGGTCTGCTCGTAAAAGGATACGATCTCCGGATGGACCTCCCCTTCTTCCCGTTCGGATACGTAGATCGAAAAATCGTCGACAAGGCCGCTGCAGGACCTTCCACCTTCCTTCCCTTTCAAAACATGCTCTCCAATCCGCCACCCTCCAGTTATGTTACTGACAGGAAAGCGAGGGACTTGGTACGTGGCTTCCGGGAAGGCAAGACTCCACCCCCACACTCCCGTTAAGCCGAAAGCGACCATATTGATAACGCCGTGAAACATAATCATAAATTCGATGGTCACGACAAACCCATCCATGACTTGACTGAGAGCATAAGCAAGGGAAAAGAGAATCGTCACACCCAGCGAAGTAAAAGAAATCCGACACAACAGTTCCTGCATCCGATTTTTGAACGACGTCCTCCACGCTGTAGCGATAAGTGTATAAATACCAACGATATAAAGAAGGACAGAGGCTACCTCAAGGATAGGAGAAAAGGAAATGCCGAGTGCAAGCAAGATAGGGGCCGCCACGACGGACCATCCCGCGGTATAATAGGAACGCGATTTCCTCCTTCTGCCGAGAAGCCCGAGAAAGGTGAGCAGCATGAATCCCGCATAATGGAAGTGAATACTCGTCAGCCATGTAAGCAGAGGGTAAAAGCCGGTATCTATTTCCGCCACAAAAGCAAAGAACCAAAACCCTCCGATACCGAGATACACATACCCCACATCAAGGAAAAACTCTTCGACATTGGTAAACCCTCGCCGCACCATTCGCCGAACGCCATGAAAAGCGACGAGAATGGTAAAAATAAAATACAAAAGACCAAGAGCTGCATCCCACGGCATGTCCCCCGTCAACCGAAGAATGGTGACCATGACCACCGCGGTACCTGTTCCGTACAAGAGAAGCGGGGATTTCCCCTCTTCCGGCTGCCTGTTTGAAAGGAGGAGAGGGACATAAATCATTTGTGCGGCGGTAAGAATCGAATAGTACCACGGATCTGCGGAAAAGAAGGCGGCTAAAAGAAACAGCAGCGTTGAGACAACCAACCAAGGCTTCATTCCCCCGTCACCTGCCTTCTCCTGCAGTATTTCGCAGTCGGCACGTCTTTACTGAACGAAAACCCCAGGAAAGAAAGCGCGAAAAGAGCCAGATTGAAAGTTAACGGGTTAAATGGCTGTGTCAGCGATTCCGGGGCAGCCGTGACGGCTCCAATTGTCAATAGTGGAAAAGCAGCTGTCTGAGCGGCGAACAACCAGCGCTTCCTTCGGCATATCAACCAAAGAAGACCGATGACGACTTCGCCAATTCCGATCGCAGACATGACCCGGTGAGCCACGGCTTCTCCAATGGGTAGAACAGATGTCAGCATCGCCAGTTCCTGAGGATGCTGGAAAATCAGTTTTGGTACAAGCCCGTGATAGATCCAAATAAAGCTGAATAGGATGGCGGAAAGCCATGTAACGAAAAAATTTCGATACTGCACTTCCGGCACTGTCCCTTTTTCCAGCCACCTCTTCAGGACATCGAAGCTGAGTGCCGTCGCCCAGCCGATTAAAGGGCGGAAGCACAACCTGTCGAACAGCCGGCCTGCTGCCCCGAAGTTGGTCGTATAATCATAGCGGGTGAGGAACGTCACCCCTCCGTCTTGCCTCGGCACATACTTCCAAAAACCCCGCCCCTCCCGAATGATCGACCGTTTCTGCTCTGTACCGAAATGGAGCGAAGATGTCCGTGCACCATCTCCCCCTTTTCTCGCTGTCACACTCTGCCCCCATCCGGAAATATCGTGGCCGAAGCCTATTTTCGTCTTGTATGTAAATCTCTGAGGAGACCCTTGCGCTTTCGGAAGATAAGTAATAGAAGAAAAGCGCAGATCCCAACGTTCATGAACAGAAGGTTCCTGGCTTGCTTTCCACAGGTCATCCATAGAGGTACGGATTGGTATTTCTACATAGATTGATTTCTTCTTCATCTTCATCACCTCAAGATTGTGAAATATAGCACATACTCATTATTCCAAACTTTGAAAGCGATGACAATATGGAAAGAAGAAAAGATACCTCGTTAAAGGTATCTTTTCAGATTGGTGAGAAACATACGAGGTTTAAAGAACCGTTTCCTTCACAAATATAATATCGCTGTAACTATATATCTAATTAGGAACGGAAAATTTCAGCGAACGGACGGGAGCATGCCCTCTCCACCCGACATTAATTCTTCACCGTTTATTCGATCCGTGCAGCATGCGGTTCGTCCGATGCGTGCCGTATTTATCTTTCAACTCCAGCCGCTTCAATTCGCGCTTGAGCTTATTATAGCTCTTCAGACGACCTTCCGACAGCTCGCCGGAATCTATCGCCGCCCGCACCGCGCATCCGGGTTCGCTTTCATGTCTGCAGTTGCGGAACTTGCAGCTGTTCCCAAGAGCGTCTACATCGCTGAACGTTTGGTCGAGGTCTGCATCTTCGCCCCACAGCTGCAGTTCACGCATGCCCGGTGTATCGATCAGGTACACTCCACCTGGGATTTCAAAGAGTTCCCGGTGTGTCGTCGTATGACGGCCACGCCCATCCTCTGAACGCACGGACTGGGTGTGCTGAACGGCTTCCCCCATCAGGGCGTTCGTTAACGTAGACTTGCCGACACCGGAAGAACCAATCAGAGAGACGGTCTCGCCGGGACGGAATGACTGCCGGATTTGCTCTATACCGGCACCGCTGAGGCTGTCTACGGCATAAACGGGGACACCGGGAGCAACCTGCTCCACTTCTCTCGTCTTTCCGTCCGGATCGCTGCATAAATCTTTTTTCGTACAGACGACGACAGGACTTGCCCCGCTTTCATATACCTGCTGGACGTAGCGCTCGATCCGTCTCACGTTGAATTCAAGCGTCATGGCGGTGACGATGAATACCGTGTCCACGTTCGCCGCTATCACCTGTTCGTTGTGTCCTGTTCCCGCTTTCTTTCGCGAAAGAACCGTCTTCCTTTCCAGGACCCTCTGGATGATTCCCCTGCTTCCGTTCTCATACGCCTCAAAAATGACCCAGTCACCGACCGCAGGGTAATCGCTGTCATGAAGAGCGGTATGATGAAAACGTCCTGCCACTTCCGCTCTGACATCCCCGTTTCCAGACGCCAGTGTGTACAGACCGCGTGTATGGCGTACGACTCTCCCTGCATGCTCTTCTTCCTTCACTTGCTCTTGAAAAAATTCATTAAAATCTGTCCGTTCCATTCGATTCCTCCTAAGGTAAGGAGGACGTCAGAAGTGATGTCCTCCTTTTGTATATGGGTGGGTGTAAGTTACGTTAAATGGCTTTGTCGTTTTCATAAAACATCACTCCTGACTTATTTGGTTCCTTTATTATATCAGAAAACGTTGGAATGGAGGCAATTTTCTGATATCATCCACGAGCCACCGCTTTTTTCGCAGAAACAGCCGCAAACGTGATCGTGATTGCACAGGCGATAAGGATGGCGATAACTCCTTTCATCAGATCCCCGAACACCCAGCCGTCAATCATCACCGTCCGCATGCTTTCAAAGACATACGTCGTCGGGTTGATGGCAGCGGCTACCTTCAGCCACTGCGCTTCGATAAGGTCGTACGGTACGAATGTCGTGCTCAGGAAGATGAGCGGAAAGAAGATGAAGGTTCCCGCCTGAGACGCCTGTGCATTCTTCGTTCTTAACGCGACCCCCGCCGAATAGCCGGCGAAAGCAAGCCCCCACCCGATGGCAATCAACAAGACAAACAGCATGCCGAGAAAACCTGTCTTCACCTCAAGCCCCATCAAGAAAGCGATTCCGAAGATCAATACTGTCTGAACAAGAAGCTGGAGCATTCCTGCAATGATGGGTCCGAGCACGATTGCAAGTCTTGAAGCCGGCGTCAGCAGAAGCCTGGAAAAGAAGCCGTTCTCAATATCTTTGACGATTCCCTGCCCTGCCCCGCCTGCGCCTCCGATTGCCGCCGAAACGATGGATACAGGAAGAATGAATGCTAAATAATTGGCTCCTTCGAAGGTAGGAAGTTGGGAGATCCCGCTTAACCCTCCGTCATAGACGAGCAGGAAAAAGACAGAAATGATTAAGTTCGGAATGAAAGAGAACGGATTACGGATCGTCGTCTTAATACTGCGTACAGTGAGCAGCCATGTATCTTTCCATACATTATTACCCATGTGCTCTCTCCCCTTCTTCCTTCTGCTCTTTCGTGATCTTCAGGAAGATATCATCCAACGTCGGAGAAGAAAGTTGGATGTCATCCACTGCGATCCCCTCCTGATCGAAGATACGGACGACTTCCAGCAGCTGTTTCGTCCCTTCTTCTACGTATATCAGTAAATTTCCGTCCTTCCTGATGACATCGTTCTGTTCCAACCGGTCATGAAGAATAGCTTGGGCGGCTTCCTCCTGATTGGAGTCCTTCAACCGAAGAGTAATCAAATCATCCCCGATCTGCTGCTTCAATTCCTTCGGTGTCCCGGTAGCGACGATTTCCCCCTTGTTAATGATGCTGAGCCGGTCAGCGAGATTATCCGCTTCCTCCAAATATTGTGTTGTAAGGAAGATTGTCGTCCCGTTCTCTTCATTTAAGCGGCGGAGTTCTTCCCAAATGGCGATCCGATTTGATGGATCAAGCCCGGTCGTCGGTTCATCCAGAAAAAGAATTTTTGGTTCATTGACAAGTGTCAGCGCCAAGTCAAGGCGCCTGCGCATCCCGCCGGAGTAGTTGCCTACACGACGCTCGGCTGCGTCTTCCAACTGCACAATCTCCAAGAGCTCCCTTGCCCGCTTCTTCCCGTCCTGTTTGCCAAACCCGAAAATATAAGACTGTAGTTCCAAAAGCTCTCTACCGGTCAAATCAGGATCTACTCCCGTTTCCTGGAGAGCAACGCCGATGTAACGTCTTACCTCTTCCGGTGCACGGATGACATCGTGACCTGCAACCGTAATGTTACCGGAGGATGCATTGATGAGCGTTGTCAATATTTGTACCGTTGTGGATTTACCCGCACCGTTCGGTCCGAGAAATGCAAAAAATTCTCCTTCTTCCACTTGGAAGGAAACGTCTTTCACCGCGGTGACATTTCCCTTCTTGAATGTTTTTGACAGATGCTCTACTTCTATTCTTCCATTCATACCAAACCCCTCCATCCTTCTTCACCTTTTCCTTCATCTTTATCCTTATACCCCGTTCCGCATACATATGAGCCTGGGGGCATTTATTTCGAAGTAAAGGTTTGATGTTTTTATAGAGCGGGTATAAACAACTTCACAACACAAGTTGGAAACCGCAAAACTAGACGGTTTTCGCTCTTGTCCCATACCTCCCACCCATGATAAGATATAAAAACACTTAATTTTCTGACAACATTAATTTACAGGAGGTGACAGTCATGGGATTATTGGAATTATATCCATGGATCGCACCTGTACTCCTACTGGTGAGTATCGCGACCCTGTTCGCGTCCTACTTCAGTTTGAAGTCCAGGAAATATATGATCTTTACAGCACTGGGAATGGTGCAGACTTTTATCAGCCTTAACTTCGCAACGACCGTTGGACCGATCCTCTTCGGTATCGGCCTCATCCAGTTTTACGCTGGTTTGGTGAACATAAAAAGGGTGAAAGCTATGAGACATGAGTAATCATGTTCTTATAGACCTTTCACCCTTTTTTCAATATAGAAGCATAGATGCCCGATTGTAGGAAAATAGTTGAATTCTTCGCCTCTTGGAATGTCACTCTCCGGATGAGGCTCGATATTCCAATAAGCAAGCAGGCTTGCGAATGTTTCTAAAAATTTCCCTTTATTATACTTATATAACTCAGGGACGCAGATGTTTGTAGTCAAGTGCTCGAACGGTTCCTCATACTGAGGTTCGATATACATATGTACATAATGAACCACACTTTTATAAATTGCGACAGTCGTCCGTTCATCCTGAAAAGACCGTCCTTTTTTCTTCTTTTGATAATCTTTGAAATTGTACACTTCCGCCATCCTATCCGTCCTCCCCACATAATAGTATAGTACAATAATTCTTTCAAAAAGGACAATCTCCTGCATGACTGCAATATATTCCTACCCCTGCATGCTTTTATGGTATTCTTAAATCAAGATCCCACGAAAGGGAGAGGAGATCCAAGTATGAGGAAATGGTTGTCGATTCTTTTCCTTCTCCTCCTGATCATTGCAGGCTGCAGCTGGACAGGCAGTGCCGGGGAAAAAGGTTCGGACTCCGCTGCAGGCGGTGACTCGACGGAAGAACAGGAAGAATCAATCAAACTTGATGTGGACGGCACAACTTACATAATAGAGCAGGATAATTTCCCTATTCTTTGGCAGTTCATCCACTCTTCAGGAAACACGGAGGCTGCAATAGAAGGGCTGCATTATCAGGAGGTAACGGAAGACCGTTATCTTATAGATTTTGCATGCCGGGAAGACGTCTGCTCCCATTTATTGATCAGCTTTGAAGACGAAGTATCTTACCTTCTGAGCGATTTAAGCGAACGGGAAAGCATAGAATTATCTCCGGAGGGAGGGTATGCGGCCTTCCTTTTCTCCCGTGACGTCAATGGAGAAAAGAAACACCAGATGACCGTTGTGGATATGGCTTCCCTCAATCCTATGGAGCTGGAAACCGCCGATGAATACTTACTTCCCAGACCGGATCAGTACCAATATGCGATTGATTCTGTTACTTTTATGGAAGAAACGCTCATTCAAATGAAAAGCGAATCCATTCCGGAAGAACCCGGACGCGAAAGCGTAACTTCGCTATGGAAGTATGGAAAGGAATAAGGAGGAACACAAAAATGAACGAAACTTTAGAAACGATTTTGAATCATAAATCCATCCGCAAATTCAAAGATATTCCGCTGACCGGCGAGCAGTTGAACACCATTATCGCATCTGCTCAGCAGGCTTCGACTTCCAGCTATATGATGGCGTATTCCATCATTGGCGTCACGGATGAAACGAAGAAAGCACAGCTGGCGGAGATCACCGGACAATCGTACGTGAAGGATAACGGACACCTGATGATTTTCTGTGCCGATCTGCACCGCCACACTCTTCATGCGACAGAAGACCAATATGAAGAAATGGTGGAAAACCTGGAGAACAGTGAACACTTCCTTGTGGCAGCGATCGATGCAGCACTGGCCGCTCAGAATGCTGCCATTGCAGCAGAATCGATGGGACTTGGTATTTGTTATATCGGCAGTATCCGAAACCAATTGAATAAAGTAGATGAAATACTTGATCTTCCTAAACACGTTCTTCCATTGTTCGGCATGGTATTCGGCACGCCGGATGCTGAACCGGATAAGAAACCCCGACTGCCGAAAGAAGCCGTTTATTTCGAAAATACCTATCAGAAGGATCACAAGGAGAAACTTGCCGAGTTCGATGAAACGATTGCCGCTTATTACGCAGGCAGACAGACGAACAACCGCAGCGATTCGTGGACAGACCAAATGCTGCGCCGTTTCACGAAGCCGATCCGGATGGACGTTACCGGCATCGTGAAGAAGAAGGGCTTTAACAAACAATGAAAATAGAGGAAGTAAGAAAGGTTCTGGATGAGGCAGAACGAGTTGTCGTCTTAACAGGTGCCGGCGTCTCGACGGCAAGCGGCATACCGGATTTTCGTTCTTCTCAAGGGCTGTGGACAGAAGACCATTCCCGAGAGTACTACATGTCCGCTGATTATTTCCACCAGAACCCGCAGGACTTCTGGAACAAATATAAAGAGATCTTCCGGCTTAAACTGCTCCAGGACTACGAGCCTAATAATGTGCATCACTTCCTGAAACAACTGGAAGCGGGCCGTCGTGTTTCCATCATTACGCAAAATGTAGACGGGCTGCATGAACGTGCAGGCAGCACGGACGTGCTGGAATACCACGGGACGCTTGGAAGCTCCAGCTGCACACAATGCGGGAACGCTTACCCGGTTGAATCGATCCGGGAAGCTGTCCTTCCCTCCTGCATCTCCTGCGGAAGTGTGCTTCGACCTGACGTTATGCTGTTCGGTGACCCGATCACGCTTCACGAAGAAGCGGAAGCACGGATCGAACAGGCAGACGTGCTGCTTGTCATGGGAACGTCCCTTACGGTCACCCCTTTTAGTCTGCTCCCGTATACGGCAGCGGGGAATCCCCGCATCACGACGGTCATCATCAACCGGGAAGCAACCGGCCATGATCACCTTTTCGATTATGTCATCCACGGGGACTTAACGGAAGTGCTGAGGGCTTTAAAGAATAAAGGATGATAGAAAGAGAGGCTCAGAGTAGATCCATACTCTGAGCCTTTTTGCTTTCCCGGACAAGCATCCTTCAGGTCGTTTCGTTCTAATTCGATTATACTACACAAATGTAAGGGTTTCCACAGCTATATTAATAGGAAAGAACACGATTTTCTATAAGCTTTGTCATTTTTTGCAGAAAGGCTTCCAGCGACACCGTTTCGGACTCTTTTTGTCCGTAGATCCGTACGTTCAAGGAGTGATTGTCTCTCTCCTCATCTCCTACGACGATGATATACGGTGTTTTACTCATTTGAGCATCCCGCATTCGATAGCCGAGTTTCTCTTCTCTTGCGTCCACCCCTGCTCTTATTCCTGATCTTTTCAAGTGTTCGATGACACGGCCGGCATATGCCTCATGGGCAATAGGCGATACGGGCAGCACTTTCACCTGTTCTGGGGCCAGCCAGACGGGAAATGCTCCGGCGAAATGTTCAATTAAAATGCCAAGGAAGCGGTCAATGGAGCCGAATACGGCGCGGTGCAGAACGACTGGACGGACTTTCGCTCCTGTTTCATCTACATAAGTGAGATCAAATTTCTCGGGCATTTGAAAATCAAGCTGGACGGTTGCACACTGATGGCTTCTCTGCAGCGCATCTTTAATATGAATATCGATCTTCGGTCCATAAAACGCACCGTCGCCTTCATTAATCACGTAATCATTCGGCAGGCGGTCCAATACGGATTTCAATGCTTCCTCCGCTTGGTTCCACATCGCATCCTCCCCCATCGACTTCTCCGGACGAGTGGATAACTCAACAGTATATTCAAACCCGAACGTGCGGTACACCTCGTCGATCAACCGGAGAGCAGAAGCAATTTCATCTTCGACCTGATCCGGTCGGACAAATATATGCGCATCATCCTGACAAAAGGACCGCACCCGGAGAAGCCCATTCAACGCGCCGCTGTATTCATGACGGTGCACCTGCCCGAACTCAGACATGCGGATCGGCAGGTCACGGTACGAATGAAGCTGATTTTTGAAAATCAACATATGGCCCGGGCAGTTCATCGGTTTCATAGCGAACGTCTGATCATCCACTTCCGAGAAGTACATGTTCTCCTTATAATGATGCCAGTGCCCCGACTGCTTCCAAAGGCGCTGATTCATCATAAGAGGCGTCCGGACTTCCTCATAGTCGTGTGCCTCTTGAAGACCGCGCAGAAATCCTTCCAGTTCATTCCTGATTATTTGACCGTTCTTCGTGTAAAAAGGCATGCCGGGAGCTTCTTCCGAGAAGAAGAAAAGATCGAGTTCCTTCCCGAGCTTCCTGTGACTGCGACGCTCTGCCTCTTCCAGAAGGGCTGAGTGTTCGTCAAGCTCTGCCTTTGTCGGGAAAGCTTTACCGTACACCCGCTGCATCATCGGCTTCTCCTTATCCCCCTGCCAATAAGCTCCCGCAACATTCGTAAGCACAAAGGCACCGACCCATTTTGTGGACGGAACATGGGGTCCTCGGCACAAATCGACGAATTCCCCTTGTCGATAAATAGAAATCCCCTCGTCATCCGGCACCCGGTCGATCAGCTGTTCTTTGTATGGATCCCCTGCAAACAAGGCATGCGCCTCCTCTCTCGTCATCGATTCCCTTGTTACCGGGTAATTTTCCTCTATGATTTTTTTCATTTCTTTTTCAATTACAGGAAGATCTTCTTTCGTCAGCATGTGATCCATGTCGATATCGTAAAAGAACCCATTCTCTGTGACCGGTCCAATGCCGAGGTGGACGTCCCCGTAGAGCCGCCTGATCGCTTGGGCAAGCACATGGGCGGCCGTGTGACGCATCATTTTCACGAATGCCTCTGACTTTGAGTCCAGCAGTTCGATGGCTGCATCTTCAACAATCGGACGGCGGTAGTCATACAACTCCCCGTTAACCCTTCCACCGACAGACCGCTTTTTCAGACTCGGGCTGATTGAATCCGCAATTCCTTCAAGCGTGATGCCACTTTCGAATTCCTTCTTTTTTCCGTCTGGAAAAACGATTTCCACGTTTGAGTGCTTCATAAAAAATCTCTCCTTTTTTTGTATAAAAAAAAACGCATCTCATCCCGATAAAGGGACGAGTGTGCGCTCGTGGTTCCACCCAGTTTCCCGCCTTCGTTGAAGACGGCTCTCTGACAGCTTGTAACGCAGCAATACGGCACGGCATTGGCCTCCGCGCGGCTCGGAGGTGGTAAGGAACAGCCCGGCATCGAGGAAGTTCTCAGCATACCCTTCCCTCTCTGTCGATCGTCAACGGTTCCCTTTTGTCCTCTTCTTCGCTTTTTCCGTAAATAAAAAAACACGCATCCCTCTAAGTAAGGGACGAGTGTTCGACTCGTGGTTCCACCCAAATTCCCGTCACATAAGTAACGGCTTCGGCTGCATTAACGGTGCAGATCCGGCATGGCATTATCCTCCATGCAGCTTCGAGGTGGTAAATGGAGACGGCGCATTCCAGGAAGCTCTCAGCTTGTGCTTCCTTCTCTGTGGACCGCTGTACCCCACCGTTTGTCCTCATCACGGCTGTTGCCTATCGAATTGATATACACTTTATACCAAAAGGAAAATCCAGTCAACCACTTTTTGCAGATTTTTCCGCTTCGAGTCCGAGGATGGCCCCCATGTACTGGGAGGCGGTCGTGAAGCAGATGTACGCACACAGTTCACTGATTTCTGCATCATTGAATACATCCCGTAAGACTTGGAAGACCGAATCCGGAACCATGCCGCGATAGACGGTAAACACTTCTGCGAACCCCGCAGCGACAGCAGTCCGTTCGTCATACTCGGAAGGATCGGGCTTTCCTTTCGCCTTACAATATTCACAGCCGTTCTTCTGTGCGAGCACCCGCCGTACCTGTTCCTTCAATGCTGCGGACAGTTTTCCCTCCTCCATAAGACAGGTACCTAAGCTTCTCCACGCTTTCATCGCAGCGGGCTGATGTCCTAATAATCGTTCAAATGGTGTCGTTCCTTCTGAAGCAAAATTAATTCTTGGCATTTCCTCTCCCCCTTGTCATAATCATAAGAGAAATATACGGATCTCACCATTACATAAAAGAAGCAACACTGAGGAATACCTTACATTCACAAATGAATTCGAGAGGATGCTATCCAAATGAAAATCGATGACATAGATAAGCAGATTTTAAATGAATTGCAGAAAGACAGCCGCCTTTCCATGAGAAAGCTCGGCGGGCGTATCGGCATGTCCGCACCGGCTGTCAGTGAGCGGATCAAGCAGATGGAATCGTTCGGCATCATCAAGGGGTACGGGGTACGGATCGATTACGCAAACGCCGGTCTGCCGATCTGCTGCATCATCGAAGTGACGGTCCGTGACGGACAGTACGAACGCTTCCAGAACAGAATCATGAAGCGGAAAGACGTCTCCTCCTGTGAACGAATCGCCGGCCGGGCCTGCTATATGTTGAAGCTCCATGTCAGCGAGCTGATAGAAATAGAAGCGTTCATCGACGAGTTCGCCGATATCGCTCATACCGTGACGAACATCGTATTCTCCCAAGTGGAAACATCTATAAGCCTCTGATCGATAGAAAAAAGAGCAGCCGTCATTGGCTGCTCTCTACCTGTTCCGTTCTTCTTCCGTCAAGCGGTTCACCTGCTTCATTCGTCTTCGTTCTGCAGTTCGATCTGCTCCGATTCCCCGTCCCAATCAATCGTAAAGACGATGTCGTCGTCAGCTTCGTTGACGGCACAGCCTGAGCAGCCGCCTCCGGAATATTGAAACGCCCCGTCTTCTACTAAGGCCCCTGTTCGGGAAGACTCTCCGGCCGGGGTATTTAAATAGTAATCGACCGTGGAAGGAGCTTCCCCATCCCCGATGTAGCGGATCTGCAGGGACGATGTCTGCCTGTCTTCCCCTGTCACCTCCGCCTGGAAGCGGACATCCCAGAAATCACCCGTTCCTTCAAAACGGTGTGTCTCCTGGGAACAGCCGAGGAGAAGAAGAAAAAACGCGAGGACCCCTACTGCTTTTTTCACACGATCCCTCCTCTTTTAACACTATTATAACAAATTATGGAATAATTAACGTTTTATGAGAGGGTATTAGGAAACCCGGCAGCGAATCTCCCTGTCTGTAAAACAGCCGGCACTTGAACTGCGGATGGAAATACAAAGGAAGAAGACCCTTTTATGCAAACGAGCCAAAAGGGTCTTCTTCTTATTGTTCCGTATCCTTGGTCACCAATTTAAGTGGAACCGGAATGTATTCTTCTACTTTCTCACCCTGCAGGACATCAAGCCCTGCTTCTACAGCAAGGGAGCCGATCTCCTCCGGCTGCTGGGCGACTGTCGCTGACAAATTCCCCTGTTCGATGCTGGAGAGAGCGTCCTCGTTTCCATCAAACCCTACGACAAGCACATCCCTGCCGGAGCTCTTGATTGCTTGGTACGCCCCGAGCGCCATTTCATCGTTGTGAGCAAATACAGCCTTAATATCCGGGTTTCCCTGGATCAGGTTTTCCATGGTATCCAGGCCTTCCGTCCGGTCGAAGTTCGCCGTCTGCTTTGCGACGACGTCCAGTTTCTCATCTGCCACATGGTGGAAGCCGGCACCGCGTTCCCTCGTCGCGGATGCTCCCGGCACGCCTTCAAGTTCTGCTACTGCCGCACCTTCGCCAAGCTGCTCGACGATGTATTCCCCGGCCATCTCGCCGCCCTTTTCGTTATCCGAGCTGACGAGCGTCTCTACGTCCCCTTTTTCAGAAGAGCGATCGAGTGTGATGACAGGGATACCGATGCTGTTGGCAGACTGCACGGCTGTTGAAATAGCCGCAGAATCCGTAGGGTTGATCAAGAGCACATCGACACCCTGCTGGATCAAATCTTCGACGTCACTGATCTGTTTCGCCGCATCGTTCTGTGCATCGACCGTCAACACGTCCATTCCTTCTGCCCCCGCTTTCTTCTCCACACCGTCTTTCATAGATACGAAGAACGGGTTATTTAACGTCGAAACGGACAAACCGATTGTGATATCATCCATATCTGTCTTATTTCCAGGCTTTGCCCACTCCGGCGGCTGCAGCGAACAAGCACCGAGAAAGATGAGCGAAAAGCCGATGACTACCATCCATAATTTCTTCATACGATTTCCCTCCTATGCTGCTTTCTTGCGATCGATCAATACGGCGATGATAATGACGATTCCTTTGACGACCATCTGGAAGAAGGACGAGACGCCGAGCAGGTTGAGGCCGTTGTTCAATGTTCCGATGATCAAGGCGCCGATCAACGTCCCGACAATCAATCCACGCCCCCCGGATAAGCTTGTCCCGCCGAGTACGACGGCTGCAATCGCATCCAGTTCATAGGACGTACCCGCTGTCGGCTGTGCGGAATTCAGTCGGGAGGTAAGAATCGCCCCCGCCAATGCGGACAAAAGACCGGCAAGGGAATAGATCATGATTTTCATCCGGGAAACGTTAATTCCAGACATCCGTGCTGCCTTTTCATTTCCGCCGATGGCATACGTCCTTCTTCCGAACGGTGTCTTATGCAGAATCACCCATAAGACGAGAAAAGCTAGAAGCATCGTGATCGCCGGTACCGGAATACCGAGGAAGTAGCCCCGTCCGAACAGCTGAAACGCATAGCTGTCTCCGAGCCCTGTAATCGGGTTCCCGTCGGTGTAAACAAGGGTCAAGCCGCGGAACATGGTCATCGTAGCAAGTGTCGCGATAAACGGGGCCATTTTCCCTTTCGTAATTAACAGCCCGTTGACCATACCCATTACGGCGCCGAGCAGACAGCCGATCAAAATGGCAAGGATCGGGTCCATGCCGGACACCATCATCCCCGCCATCAAAGCACTCGATAAAGCAAGGATGGACCCGACGGACAGGTCGATCCCTCCTGTCAGAATGACGAAGGTCATGCCGTAAGCAATTAATGCATTAATGGCAACCTGCCTTAATAAATTCAATAAGTTCAATGGTTCTAAAAAGCTCGGATTAATTATTGAAACGGTCGCCATCAATACGATCAGACCGAGCAGCGGTCCGAGCTTCTGGATGAAATTCCCGATATGGTTCGTTTTGACTGCGTTATCCATGTACATGACCTCCTGTAGCCAATGTCATTATTTTTTCCTGGTCGGCATCTTCTCTGCCCAATTCTCCTGCGATTTCTCCTTCATGGACGACGAGAATCCGGTCACTCATACCGAGCACTTCCGGAAGCTCCGAAGAGACCATGATGATGGCTACTCCCCTGTCCGTCAGTTCGTTCATCAACTGGTAGATTTCCCGCTTCGCGCCGACGTCGACCCCTCTTGTCGGTTCATCGAGAATCAATACTTTCGGCCCGATTCCGATCCATTTCGCGATGACGACCTTCTGCTGGTTTCCTCCGGAGAGGTGGTTCGCCGGCGTTTCCGAAGATTCTGTTTTGATGGTCAGCCGCTTGATAAGGAGATCGACGAAATCCGATTCACTCTTCTCTTCAATCCGGCCGTACTTCGTAAAACTCGCCAAGCTGGGAAGAGCGATGTTATCTTTAATGGAAAAATCAAGGACGAGCCCTTCTTCTTTCCGGTCTTCCGTAATAAATCCGATGCCCTTGGCAACGGCCTCGGAAGGACGCCTGACGACAATCGGTTCCCCGTTCATGACGATTTCCCCGTCGTCTTTCTGATCGAGTCCAAAGATCGCCCGCATGATTTCGGTCCGTCCCGCCCCCATCAATCCTGCGACACCGACGATTTCGCCGGCTCGTATAGAAAAGTTGACATTTCGGAACGCTCCTGCCCGGGAAAGGTTCTTTACTTCCAGCACTTTTTCTCCGACAGAAGGTTTTCGGGCAGGGAAACGATCCGTCAGTTCCCTGCCGACCATTTTCCGGACGACGTCATCGAAGTCCGTTTCCGGAATCGGTGTCGTATCGACGGTTTTTCCGTCACGCATCACCGTGATCCTGTCGCAAATCGTAAAGATCTCTTCCATCCGGTGGGAAATATATACGATGGATACCCCGTCTTGTTTGAGGGAACGGATGACCGCGAACAACTTTTCAATCTCTCTTTCTGTAAGCGCCGCCGTCGGCTCGTCCATGATGATCACTTTCGCATCCGTCATGAGCGCTTTGGCGATTTCGATCATCTGCTGCTCCCCGACGGAACACTCCCCTGCATCCTTGGTCAGCGGGATGGTGATCGCAAGCTTCTCAAATTGCTTTTCTGCAATCGCTTTCATTTTGTTCCTTCGAATTAAACCGAAAGATGTAACCGGTTCCTTATTGATAAATAAATTGTCAAGCACCGTCATATCCGGCCACACGTTCAGCTCCTGATGGATAAAGGCGACACCGGACTTCTCAGCTTCCTTAGGATTGGTGAAGGTATGCTTCTCGCCATTTATGATAATCGTACCTTCATCCCGTTTATGCAGCCCCGTCAATATGTTCATCAGAGTCGATTTTCCGGCTCCGTTCTCCCCCATTAGGGCATGGACTTCCCCGTCCCTGATTTCTATATCGACACCTTCGAGCACCTTATTTTTACCGAAGGCTTTATGAATGTTTTCCATACGTATGTGCATCGTATCCCTCCTTAAAAAGTGACGCCCGCATGAAGGATAGCATTCGCATAAGGCGTCGTTTCTCCTGTACGGATCACGGCTTTTGCATGCGCCGTCGCTTCCTTGAAAGCTTCGTGGGCCGTGTAGCGGATGGCCGGGAAGCTTGCGGCCATCTCTTGGTGCACCGCTTTATTGCCTGCGATTTCTTCTGCAAGCGTCACCTGTTCGATGACCATTTCCTCCTGCATAAGCTTAATGACTTCCAGAAAGGACGGCGTTCCTTCCCGGAGAGCCACATCGATTTTCCTTACACCATCCGGCACCGGCAGCCCGGCATCGGCGATCACAATCGTATCGGTATGGCCGAGATCTGCGAGCACCTTCGCAATATGACTGTTCAACATCCCGTTTTTCTTCATGACCGTAACGCCCTTTCCACTTCTTCTCTCGTCGGCATTCCGCCTTGCGCACCGAAGCCTGTTACAGAAAGCGATGCCGCACGATTAGCGAAGAGCAGTGCCGCTTCCATGTCCTGCTTCTCTGCAATAGCTGTTCCGAACGCCGCATTGAATGTGTCCCCTGCCCCTGTCGTATCGACGACCTGAACGGAGAAAGAAGGGATGAGCTTCTCTGTTGCGCCGTCATAGTAGCGGACGCCTTTTTCCCCTTCCGTGATGAGCAGTTTTCCAGGGTAACGCTTTGTTACATCCTCCGGGTTGCCGCCGTCGAACAGCACGGCTGCTTCATGCTCATTCGGAGTAAGAAAAGCAGCCTGTTCGATGACTTCCGCCGGTATTTGCCTGGCAGGCGCCGGGTTGAGCAGCAGCGGGACCCCGATGTCGGCACTGATTTGAGCCATCGTCTCTACGGTTTCTTCCGGAATTTCCTGCTGGATCATTAGCAGGTCGCACGTTTGGAAAAAAGGAATCAGCTTCTCTACGTAATCCGGCGTCACATGATCATTCGCCCCTTTAACGACGACGATGCTGTTGTCTCCCTCGGCCAAAATGATGTGAGCCGTTCCTGTCCTAGCATCTGTAACCGGTTCCACATAGTCCGTATGGACACCGTTTTCACGAAAATTGGCGAGAACAGCTTCCCCGTATGGATCTGTTCCGACGCAGCCGATCATATAGACATCAGCCCCGAGGCGAGCTGCCGCTACCGCCTGATTGGCTCCCTTGCCTCCAGGCACCGTTTGAAAAGATTCCCCCAAAACCGTTTCTCCTGCCGACGGCCTTTTTGCTGATGTTACTACGAGATCCATCGACGAACTGCCGATGACGGCAATTTTAGCTTTCTTCATCATGTGTTCCTCCTCTAGTCGTTTGTCTGTCTATAAATGCTACCGGCAGTTCGACTGCCGTTTCCGTTATGCTTTGTTTTTTAATTAATCGGATCAGAAGCTTCGCTGCCTCCCTGCCCATATCGTAGGCAGGCTGGCGGATTGTCGACAGTGGTGGGTAGGCGAGACTGCTTTGTGGAATATCATCATAGCCGACCACCTGCACGTCTGCCGGAATCCGCTTCCCAAGGCGCAGAGCTTCATGGAGAATCGCAATTCCGACGATATCGTTACTCGCAATCACACCATCCGTGTCCGGGTGCACCCGGAACAGCTCTACCGCCCAGCCTTTCGCTGCATCGAATGTGTAAGAATCTGTCGACAGGACCGAGAAATCAACTTCTGCCGCCCCCAGCACCTCGAGCGCCCCCTGGAACCGCTCCATCGCAGGCTTAACGTGCGCCGGTCCTTTTATAAGCGTGATTTTTTTCGCGCCTCGTTCGACCAGCGCTTTTGCCGCCAGTCTGCCGCCTTCCCGTCCATCCGCATAAACGGACGGATAGGCACCGGAGGTACGGTCCATCAGCACAAGCGGAATCGATAAAGGCTCATAAATACCATCATCCGCCCTGTTGGTCGCGGAGATGACTCCGACGACGTTATTCTGCAGGAACGTTTGAATGTATTCCTGTTCTTTCTTCGCTTTCTCATCACTGTTCCCAAGGAGCAGACGAAACCCTTCGCGGGCCGCCTCGTCCTCAACACCTCTTGCCAGCTGCGGGAAGAACGGGTTCGTAATATCAGGAAGCAGCAGGCCGATCAGCCTCGATTCCCGCTTATAAAGAGATCGGGCTACTTCATTCGGACTGTAATTCAGTTTCGAGATCGCCTCCATCACCTTCTCACGCGTGTCGGCACCGACATATCCGTTGTCGTTCAACACACGGGAGACGGTCGCGACAGAGACGCCGGCTTCCTTCGCTACATCTTTTATTGTAACCACGTCTTCACCTCATTTTATGTAACCGGTTACATAAATGTAGCATACCCACTCAAAGAAAGCAACCTCCCTTTTTGCAAAAAAGAGCTTTCCTCTTCAAAAAATAAGGAAAGCTCTGTTCTTTTTATCAAAGGTCGAAGACGGCCTTAGCGTGGGCAGGCATTTGCTTCACATGAAGCAGGTAGTTCGTCATCGCCTCATCTTCTCCATCCGGATAATCGTACCCGCCCGCCCCGGAGACCTCCAGGCCGAGGAAGCGGAACAAATCTCCCATCGTAAAGAGAGCGGCCCATATATCCGGATAGCTGTCATCGGCGTATGTAGCCGCGTAGAGATTCCAATACGGATCCGGAAGCAGACGTTTGAATTCGCTGCCCGCTTTTCCGACAGATAGGTCGAAGCCCATATCGAAACCGATCCACCAGGACACCATTTGGTTGAGCCTGCTGCGTATGATCTCTTCCATCATGAATTTCGCATAGGGCAGCTGATCCCGCCAAATCGCTTTCGCCACATTCTGCTGACACCACCAGAAGTCGTTGCAGCAAAGGTAGAATTCTTCCCTGTCCGGCTTTTGAATATGGTAATCCGTATCCGCAGACTCAGGAATTGTCGGAAGAATTCCGTCTTTATCGAGAATAGGCAGTGTCAGAGAATCCTGTCCATAGTTCGCTTCTGCATGCGCGATCGTTTCCAAATGGAGATCGATGCGGTTTCCGTCTTCCAACAGCATCAAGTACCCGTACCAATCCCATTCGTCTTGGTCCCTCCCCTTATCCGGCTCCTGCGCGATAAGAATCCGACCGAACCGATGGATCCACGAACCGTCTGCAAGAAACGAACCGATGTCCTTCACGACAAAAACAATATCATAATCCTGGAAAATATCCTTTTTCACATTGGGATTTGTTCTTGAACCATTCATATACACGGCACGTATCCGGTCATCCGCTTCGGCAATTCCATTAATCAGATTCATCATTTCCAATTCCGTCCTCACCTGTTATCCCTCCGTCCATTGATCCTAGTATATCTTTGACAGAAGGAACCTTTTTTCCTCTATCCGCTCCTTAATTTTCCGAAAATTATGGTAAAATCAGAGAGTAATTTTATTCCTTATGGAAAGCAGGCGAATCCATGAAAGCTCTTTTCTTTTTATACGACGGGTATGTCGATTGGGAAATCAGTCCACTTGCCTATATATTCAGCGAAACAGATGTCACGATTGAGACGGCCGGCCATACGGAAGAGATCAGACATTCGGGTCAGTTTGTCATCCGGGTAGACCACAACGTAAATAATTGTGACGTGGATGATTATGACATGCTCGTGATCCCGGGTGGAGATCCGGAGCCTTTGATCGGCGATGAAGCCTTAAGGACACTCATCCGATCGTTTCATGACAAGAACAAGCGAATTGCCGCCATCTGCGGGGCTTCTGCTCTGCTTGGCATGAGCGGAGTGCTCGAAGACATAGAATATTCCACTTCGCTCGAGTCGGAGGAATTTCCGGATTACCTTCCCGAAGTAGGCAGAAGCAAAACGGACGTGACGGTAAGCGGGAATGTCATTACTGCGGAAGGGAATGCCTACATCGAATTTGCCGTCGCCGTCGCCAAGGAAGCAGGATTGTTCCGGGACCGGGAAGATGAACTCGAAACCGTGCTGTTCTTTAAAAACCAGCTTCGTGCTTGATCATCAGGAGGGAACATATGAAAGAGATAAGCATGGTGAAATTTACAGAGGGAGACTTCTCCGACTACTTCCGCCTTGTTTCTGATGTCCGTGTCATGGCTCAAATAACCGAGCGTGCCATTCCAGAAGAAGAAGCCCGGAGCAACTTCGACAAACTGCTGAAGAGGAATGCCGACGGGACGTCGTTCGGTTCGTATAAAGTGTACGATTCCTCCGGCGGCTTTCTCGGACTCGCCCATTTAACCCGCAGCGTGGAAAAACAAGAAGAAGCGGAAATCGGTTATATGATCGTGCCGGATTGCTGGGGTCTCGGATACGGAAGTAGGATAGCCGGAAGGTTAATCACCATGGCAGAAAACCAAGGCCTCGAAAGACTGACGGCCGTCATCGATCCGAAGAATACGGCTTCGAAAAGAATCTTAACGAAACAAGGTTTTGTTTCTGTTTATCAAGGGACGATCGACGGACTTCCCGGGGAAATTCTCCACAAAGAGCTGTTGTCCATCGATGATGTTTGACCACGTGCAGTCTGCCAGGGAGGGATCGATGATGCAGTCCCAAGCTTTAAACCATTCCTTTTCTTATGTTTGAAAGAAAAAGGAAGCATTAGGGTAAGTCC
>NZ_ANPF01000068.1:0-12339 GCF_000328325.1 Halobacillus sp. BAB-2008
ATCTCAATGTGCTCCAGGCTTTATTTGATTCCTTCTTATTGTAAACTGCCGTTTCCCGGCCTATGGAAACCCCGGTGAAAATAATACGTAAGATAACCTGACAACAAAACTGAATTTTCAGAACTTTTATGGTTAACTATGGTTACATTGCATACATAGGAGGAATAACCATTCGAAACGAAGCAGAAATACATAAAAGACAGACGCAATCCAAACAACTCCAAGAACCCCCTGTTGGTTGGAGGGAAAGAATCAAATCGCTCGGTCCTGCCCTGATCGTCGCTGCTTGCATCGTCGGCCCCGGAACGGTTACGACCGTCTCCATCGCCGGAGCAAGCTACGGCTTCCAAGCGATGTGGATTCTTATCATCGCCTGCTTGACGGCCTACTACTTTCAGAAACCGGTCGTTAAGTTCACCATCAAAACGAAAATGTCCGCTATGGATGGAATCCGTCTCTATATGGGGAAATGGTGGTCCGGCACGATTTATTTCGCCCTGCTGCTCGGAGCGATCGCTTTCCAGGCCGGTAACTTCACCGGAGCGGCACTGGCACTGAACTTCTTCCTCCCCTCCATCTCCATCCTGACATGGGTCGCCATTCTTGCCGTCTCCGCCATCGTCGTATCCTGGATCGGCATTTACCGGTTACTCGAAAATATCAACCGCGTCTTCATCGGACTTATGGTCCTTTCCTTTGTTCTGACCGTATTCCTTTCCGGGCCCGATTTCGGAGCATTGGTCACCACCGGATTCTCCTTCCAGGTTCCGGATCAGAATTACTGGCTCGTGCTGGCGCTGATCGCAACGACCCTGCCACCCAATACCGCTCTCGGGCTGTCCGCATTTATTAAGAACAAATATAAAGAGGAGCAGACCCTTTCCAAAGCAGCACAGCTGAAGCTCGCCCACTTTGACTTACGGACGAACCTCAGCATCGCAGCCATCATCTCGATCTCCATCCTGATTTGCGCCGGAACGGCCATTTACGGCACAGGCACCGAGATCACGAGCGCTGCAGACATGGCTTATCAATTGACCCCGCTTCTCGGTCAATACGCAGGCGTACTATTCTCCTTAGGGTTATGGGCCGCCGGGTTTTCTTCCGGACTTTTCAACATCTCCGTCCAACCCGCCTTATTCGGACAGGCATTCGGAAAATCGGAAGACACAAGAACATCTACGAACCGCGTTCTTATGCTGATTGCGGGCATCACACCGATTGTGGTTGTCATGGCTTTCGGTCAAATGCCGATCCAATTGATTATGGGAGCACAGGCATTGAACGGTCTGCTTCTGCCTATGATCGTCGGTTCGATCTGGTATATCTGCAACAAGCCCGGTGTTTTAGGCAGCCACCTCAATACGCGGGGACAGAACATTATGTACGGGATCGTTATGCTGATCGTCTGCTTCCTTACGCTGCGAGTGCTCTTAAGTGTTACCGGATTGATTTAAAAGAGGATTACCCCTATAAAGAAATGCCCTGCCGAAGCGAAGACGGCAGGGCATTTTCTCTGGATACGTACCTGGAGCGACTGCACCAAAACTCCGGCTCCGATAATGATATACTGAAGTATAAGAACCGTTCCATCCGCACAACCGTGGTCGATCTTTTTCAACGGAGGTATTATACATTGGAAGCTGTTTTAGAAAAGCATGCTTATGACCCCCTGTTCCCTTTCGTCTATATGTACAGGATCGCAGGCAATACAGAGGATCCTCTCGTTTCTTTTCATTTTCACGATTGGTATGAGCTTGTCGTCGTTCACGAGGGTCGTGGACACTTTTTCATTGATAAGCACGTCTATCCAATGGAAAAAGGACAGATTTTTCATATTTCCGGGGAAATTATACATAAAGCGATCCCTGATCAAAAGGAGCCCTTCCTTTGTTCTGTGCTTCTATTTAAACCGACCCTGATCCACTCGAAAGAACTGAATGAACCCTTTTCCTATTTCGATCCATTCCTTAAGAATGGGTTTACCAGCCGTCTTCCCCAGACAGGTTTCAAAGAAATAGAATCCTTTCTTGAACAGATGGACGAGGAAAAGAAAGAATGGAAAGGCAAGGGCTCGAAACACGCCCTTCAGCTCTATCTGCACTGGATTTTACTGATCCTGAACCGTGAATCGAAGGAGCTGCTTCCACCCGAGGCTTCCACAACTTCTTCGAGAAGGGAATCATGGATGAACGAAGTCCTTTTGTTTATCGACGAAACGATGTGGAAAGAGCAGCTCACCCTGGAGAAGCTGGCCAAAGAAGCACTCGTCACACCGGAACATTTCAGCCGCACGTTCAAAAAAACGACTGGATTCACCCTTCCTCAGTATATAAACTTGAAACGTTTGATAAAGGCGAAGGAATTATTAAAAACAACGGACTACTCCATTTCTTATATTGCCGACATATGCGGATTTAAGAGCCTGTCTTATTTCCATACGCTGTTCCGAAAAGGGATCGGCACGACACCAAGAAAATACCGGACAGACCATTCCGACAAACAGCCTTAACTTATCCGAGCTCCTTCTCTACGAAGGATTTCATCCATAGGCAGACATCCCAGAGATCTGCAGCAGGCGCTTGAGTATAAGGCAGCGTCTGCATGTAAGGCGAAGGCCCGTATTCCGGTGTAAAGGTAGTAAACGGATGGCCTTCCTTTTTCCTCTCCTCCGCCACGCGCTTCCACCACCCCAAATGAGAGTGGAGTTCCTTTTGATAATGACTGTCCCGGGGGGCCGGTACCTGCGGGCCCTGCGCATACCCTACCCGCGAATGCACATGGATCGTTCGTTCACATGCCGTTTGAACAGCCTTACCGTATCTCTCCAACAAGGACTCTGTCACACATACCCAGTGACTGAAATCAGCCGTGATCTTCAAATCCTCTATAGTGTTCAACAGCTTTTCGGTCGTCCAAGGTGTAAACAGCGGCCTGCTGCGATGCGTTTCGTGCCCGACAATAAGACCGAGCTCCTTCTCTACTCGAACCGCTTCGGTGAAAAAATCGAACTGTTCCCGTTCACCCATATCGTCGCGCCCGCTCTGCGCATTGACGAGTAAGGGTGCGTATTCCACACAGGCCGCTGCCTGCGCTTGGAACGATTCTTTTGTTTCTGCAAAGATTTGAGCCACGTAATCCAGCTCATAAGAATGCAGCAGCTCTTTGAATAAGGCCGCATCCTTCTTGGACGGCAAGGGGGACTCTATTCCCTGGTAGCCACTCTCGGCAATTTTCCGCACTTGTTCCTCCAAGGAACCCGTCATCCCCCACAACGATTTAATCGGTTTCACTTTCATCCTGGACACTCCTTTTTCTTCAAAAAAAGAAACGACCCCATCGAGCCGCTTCCCTCTCCTCTGCATCCGCTTATTTCCGGTACACGATCGGGTTTAACCTACTTTCTACCAAGTCCCCTTCGCCAAGTCCCGGCAGCCACTGCTGCTGATCTTTTTTCCTTGCGGCGGTATCGATGGCGGAGACCTGCGCCCCGTCGGCTACGTAGATGACCGTCATCACTTCCCGCGTTTGATCGGTCGGGTTCCCCGGCGCGCTGTGGAGCGTCCACCCGTTATGGAAGGTCGCGTCCCCCGCCTTCATTGCCCCATGCGTCACAATGTCATAGGCTTTCTCCTCAATACGCCGGCCTAAAGTGGCATGGGAGTCATCCGAGATTCCCAGTTTACTAATATATCCCTCCAACTGGGACTTGGAAGCGAAGGATAACGATCCCATCTCTTCGCTTATATCCACCAGAGGCATCCACATGGTGATGGTGTGGTTTGTATCCAAAGGCCAGAACGTCTGGTCCTGGTGCCACGGAGTGTGACCGCCGCCCGGCTCTTTATAAAGGGCCTGATCATGATAGATCCGAACTCCCTCCACCCCTAACAGGTCGGCCGCAACCTTACCGAACCGCTCCGCCAGTACGAATTTCTCCACTTCCTTCGACTTTTCCCATAGATTCATGACCTGCAGGAAGGCCTTACCGAAAGTATCCCTTTCTTCTAACGGGGCGGCCTGCTTGGCATAATCCTGTACCGCATCTTTGATTACGTTCCTGTACGTCCGGATCTCCTCCTGTGCGGCCAGGTTTCGAATACACACATGCCCCTTCTCCTGGTACTCTTCCACAAGCTGCGCGGACAACGGGAACTCATTCTCCAAATCAGGTAACGAAGATATTCCACCATTCATTTTCTGTTTCCTCCTTTATATTTGCTACACCCTTATTTTAAGAAGAATACCCGGAGCATTGTTTAAGATAATTAAGGAAAAAAGTGCTCATTTTTGATGTTTTATTAATCAACAAAAAAAGTCCCGGCGGAAGTCGTCTTATCCCTTCCGCCGGGACTGAAAGATTATGAGATAGAAGAAACCATGAAACGATGGCTTAACTGACGTTCACTTTATTAAAGAACTGGAGCAGATTGTTTTGAATCGATTGGATAGGACCTTTGAAGAGAGCATCGGGATCGGAATTGTATTCCAGATGAATAGGAAGCGTCCATAGACTGCCGGAGAACGGGACCATTTGGGTGGAAGCTGCATAACTCTGCGAAAAATAATGCTGGAAGATCGATGCAGGGAGAATAGAGTAGCCGATGCCTTTGGATATGCAGGAAGCAAGGATATTCAAGTCATCTACTTCCTGAAATCGATGAACGTCCAAGTGGCTGATCGCGCTGGTTATAAAACGTATATTATTGGCAAGAACGGGATTATCAAAAACCAAATACGGTTTATTCAGGATCCCTACATTCTTCGGGTCCCCCTTGATCGCTGCATAATCCTTCTTCGAACAAACGAGAACCATTTCATCTTCATAGATAGGCGTACTCGTAAACGGTGTCTCCTTCTCGTTCTGATAGAAGATATTCACGTGCGTGCATTCATACTCCATCAGATCCTTCAATATATTCGTCGGCCGCGTCACGAACCGGTATTCGATGTCAGGAAAACTCAGCGCCATCTCTGTAATGATCTGCTCGGTGAAAATCGGCGCCAGCCATATGTTCATTCCGATTCGAAAGACCTTCGGATCGTTGGATATCGTTTTGAAGGAATAGTTATGCTGGGTCGCATCGGCACCGGTCAAGCGGAAAGAAGCGTTACTCAGTTCCTGAAGCAGCTGCACGGCATTCGGCAGGAAATGGTACCCTTCCTTGGACAAGGTGACTCCCTCCCAGCTTCTAGTAAGCAAAACAAAGCCGAGCTCTTCTTCTAATTTGCGGATTCTCGTACTTAACGTAGGCTGGGTAATATGTAATAGATTCGCTGCTTTGGAAATGCTCTTTGTTTTGGCCACGGACAAAAACGACTCTAATCCCTCAAAATCCATTCAATATCCCCCTTAAATATTTCAGAATATTCTATATATAATAGCCTAAGTTCCTATCCTGCACAAGCTCTCCCACCAAGATATTAAAAAAATCTATATCCCTGCTCCGCCTTTTCCCTGTGCACAAGACGCAAGGTATAAAAATTATCTATTACTTCCTCCCACCCCCGGCGTGCTACGATTTTTTTATAGAAAAAGATGTCGATAGAGACGCTGGTCTGCATACATTCGCTTCATTAAATAGAAGGAGGAATTACATTGACGAATCCACACGACGAGAAGTTGATCGGTGAGATGAAAGAACAGGTCATTATTTGGAGAAGGCACTTCCATGAGTATCCGGAATTATCGTTCAAGGAAGTAAACACCTCGCAATTTGTCTACGATACGCTGCAATCCTTCGGAGGACTGGAGGTCAGCAGACCGACAAAAACGAGCGTCGTTGCCAGATTGAAAGGCAAATACCCCGGCCATACGCTGGGACTCCGGGCAGATATGGATGCTTTGCCGATCCAGGAAGAGAACGATGCCGATTTCCGTTCCACCGTGGACGGCGTCATGCATGCCTGCGGACATGACGGCCATACCGCCATGCTTCTCGGTGCAGCGAAAATACTAAGCGGCCAGAAAGACGAACTCAGCGGGGACATCAAGTTCATCTTCCAGCATGCCGAAGAGCTTCCGCCCGGCGGTGCACAGGAACTAGTCCGTGCCGGTGTGATGGATGATGTCGATCTTATCATCGGCCTGCACCTTGCCTCTACACTTCCACGAGGGAAATTCGGCATCGGTTATGGTCCCGTTACATCCAACTCCGACACCTTCGATTTGAAAATCATCGGCAAAGGCGGCCATTCGTCCCAGCCTGAGAATTCCATCGATCCTATCGTGATGGGAGCACAAGTCATCAACAACCTTCAGCACATCGTTTCGAGAAACACTTCCCCGTCAGAGAAGCTCGTCGTATCCACCACCACATTAAAAGCGGGAATCGCCAAAAACGTCATCCCCGGACATGTGGAAATCGGTGGATCCGTTCGATCGTTCGACAAAGAAGTCCGGGAGAATGCGGTCCAACTGATTGAACGGATTGCCCGCGGCATCACAGACGCTCATGGAGGCGACTATGAATTGGATTACCATTATGGATATTCTTCGGTCATCAACAACGAATCCTTAACGAAGACCGTCGAAGAAACCATCGTGGAACAGTTCGGAGAAAACTGGCTGCAGAAGACGGGATCCATCATGGGCGGAGAAGATTTCTCGGCATATTTGACCGAAGCCCCCGGATGCTTCATCCCTGTCGGCGCAGGTAACGTAGAGAAAGACATCGTCTACCCCCATCACCACCCTAAATTTTCTGTAGATGAAGATGCACTGGAAGACGGGCTTCGCTTATTAATAAGCCTCTCGAAGAAAATACTCACCAAGGACAGCCAAAAGACGTTACTGACCAAAGCCTGATCCAAAATCCTAAAGCATCTTAACCTAGAGAGGGGTATTCTATGAGTCCGGTAACAGCAACCTTAATCATTCTGGCTATCATTACAGTCGGCGAAGTCGTTTCCATACGCTCCAGGGCAAAAATCCCGACGTTATTAGTCGTGATGATCGGATTTTTCGTCTTAATTCAGACAGGCGTCCTTCCAACCAATATTATCGAAGCGTCCACCTTCGCTATTGTCGGCGCCGTTCTACAGCCGGCCCTGCTCGTTCATATGGGAACGCTGATCCCTATGAAAGTCATGAAAAGCCAGTATAAAGCCGTACTCATCACACTGATCGGCTTAGTATTCTCCGTCGCCTTCATCCTGTTGATCGTCCCGCCGATCTTCGGCTACAGCACAGGCGTCGCCGGAGCCGGTCCATTGACAGGCGGGCTGATTGCCTACCTGGTCACGGCCGAAGCGCTGCAAAAAGCAGGCTTGGTCTCCTTATTAGCGATTCCCATCATCGTACTGACCCTTCAAGGGTTGGTCGGGATGCCGCTGACGTCCATCCTCTTAAGAAAGCACGGCTTAAAAATCCGCACGGCCATGGAAGGCCGCACGATGACGGCCGCCGCTACAGCAGCGGAAGCGCTCCCTCCTGCCAATCTATTGGACGAGGAACAATCGGAAGAAAAACCGAGAAGACAGCTCATCCCTGAACGCTACCAGCAATCAAGCTTCATCCTCCTGTTCTTAGTCTTCGTCGGAGGAGCCATCGCAGTAGGGTTGGAGAACCTGACCGGCGTCAGCTACAGCTTGTTCGGATTAGTGATCGGGATCACAGGCGCTTATTTCGGCATCTACCCTGCCAAAGTATTGGAAAAAGCCAACGGATTCAGCATCGCGATGCTCGGCTTGATTTTCATCGTGACCGGTTCCTTGGTCGGCATCACGATCGCTGATATCACAGCCGTCCTTCCGGCTGTCGCCACCATCATTGTCGTCGGAACCATCGGTCTGATCGTCGGCGGAACCATCGGGTCGAAAATTTTCAAATGGGACCCTGCCAAAGGCATATCCGTCACCTTGACTGCTATGTACGGCTTCCCGGGTGATTACCTCATATGTGAAGAGGTCAGCCGGAGCATCGGCAGGACGAAGGAAGAAGAGGAAGCCATCCTCAACGAGATCCTGCCCCCGATGCTGATCGGCGGGTTCACCTCCGTAACGATCGGGTCCGTCATTATCGCCAGCATTCTTGTCCAAACCATCTGATGAAGGAGAGATACATGTGAGCTACAAACTAATCAAAAACGGCACCCTCCTTGACGGTACGGGTGCCGAGCCCATCCCCGATGCAGTGGTTCTCATCAACGGGACGAAAATCGAAGCCGTCGGCAGCGACATCCACCTGCCGGAAGATATTGAGGTCGAGGTCATTGATGCCGATCAAGGCTATATCCTCCCCGGCCTGATTGATACGCACGTGCATATGGTCATGGAGTTGAAGGACATCGGAGAAAGCCTCAACGAACCGTTCACCTTGAAATTCTACCAAGCGATCCACTACATGAAACGAACGCTCGACGCCGGAGTAACAACGATCCGCGATGCCGGATTCACCGACGTCGGAGTGAAAACAGCCGTCGAACAAGGCCTCGTCGCAGGTCCAAGAATGCAGGTCAGCATCAATCCCCTGACCATTACCGGCGGCCACGGCGACTCCTGGAGACACTCCGGCATCGACGCCACACCGAAGAGCTACCCGGGTCTCCCGAGCGGCATCTGCGACGGCCCCGAACAAGTCCGGAAAAAGGTGAGAGAAATGCTGCGGGCAGGCGCCGACGTCATTAAAGTCCACGCCACCGGAGGAGTGATGAGTCCCACCGACCATCCCGAATTCACCCAGTTCTCCGAAGAAGAACTGGCAATCATCGTCCAGGAAGCCACCTATCGCAAAGGCGTGAAAGTCATGGCCCACGCCCAAGGAGCAGAAGGAATCAAAAACGCCGTCAAAGCCGGCATCCACTCCATCGAACACGGCATCTTCCTTGATGACGAAGCCATCGAACTGATGCTCGAGAACGGCACCTACCTCGTCCCGACCCTGTTAGCTCCCGTTTCCGTCCTGGAAGCCAGCGAACAGAACGATGACATGCCAGATTTCGCCGTCCAGAAAGCCAAAGAAGTCATCGACATCCATAAAGAAAGCATTGCCAAAGCCTATCAAGCAGGCGTAAAAATAGCGATGGGCACCGACGCCGGCGTCATGGCCCACGGCACCAACCTGAGAGAACTCGGCTTGATGTGCGACATCGGCATGACACCAATGGAAGCCATTACCGCCTCCACAAAAGTCGCAGCCGAATGTATGGGCTGGGACGACAAGCTTGGAACGATAGAATCAGGGAAACTCGCAGACCTGATCATTACGAAGCACAACCCGCTGGAGGATATCAGATCGCTTGAAGATCCGGATGCGATTGTCTCGTGACAGGCTTTTTCTTTCCGTTAATACCGCCTTGAAAATTTCTTGACGACTTCGTTTTGGGAATTCAATTCTACCATTCTTTCAACCGCTGCAAGATAAGCGCAAGAGGAACCAATATCAAAAAGGAACTTCCGAAATGGATGTTCCTTTTTAAAGAGTTATATTATTATGCACGATCCTTCAATCTCAAAGCACTTATTTATATGAGCTTAGTGGTTTGGTGCAGTATCCCTCCAATAGCAAAAATAAAAAGTACGGCTACCGGGAGAACTCCTGCAACAAAGTTTTTAAGTGGAATATCTTTGAATTTCGGTGAGAATAGGAAAAAAGCTAAAAGATAAGATACTACAGCCGTTCCTACAAAAGTGAAAAACATGGATAGATTTGGACTTTCACCAACTAAATACGCTGTTCCTATACGACCAATCATCACACTTAGCAGGATTAGTCCTACCAGCTTACCAGTGTACTTTATCGAAACTTTTCTTTCACTCACTTACATCACCCTCAAATTAGTAATTAACAATAAATGATACTTGCAGCACCTACAAGCTGCATCATACCCGAGTGCACCCAGCAGCCTGCACAGTAAAGCTAAGGCTACCTTCCATGGTCTTTTCTGACACTACCTATCTCCACAAGACTAACCATTATTTGCTTAGACAATAAAGAAACTCCTACACTATGCGCCACTAATAGGACGAAAGAGTAAGAGTTTGAGAACTAAAATATCATTTTTAAAATTAATTTAGTAAAAACATCGTCATACCAGAAGCTGTTAATACCGCTAAACCGAACGCTCCCATGGAAAGCCAGCTTGGTGTGCTATTCTTTTTCTTCACAATTAAATATTCGCATACTCTCACCACAGTGTAAATAAAGAAAGCCGGAATAAAAAGTGTTTCAAATGTAATGGGACCGTTAAATGCAATCATTAACGAAACGAAAATCATCCCATAGACTATGACTGACATAAACCCATTACTAATAGGATTTAAAATGCCGTTTTCTCTTCGAAAAGAATTAGTAGCCATGCGAGATATCACCTACCTTTGTTAGCCAAAGCAGTATCTTTTAACACCTGCAATGCCAAGAATTTCAGCTGCTGCTCCTCCACCGATAGTTAACCAATCATCCACATTGGATGCTCCAGCCAATAATTTCACAGTGTTCTTGACGCCTCCAAGCGCTTTAATAGCTCGATATGCCTTTGCACCTGGAACAAATACAACGGCAATAGACGCTGTGCATTTAGTTGCATCCCAAACGCCGCCCCAGAATCCAAGCGAAACAACTTCAGAAGTTCCTGTTGATTTAGAGGCAACAAGCTCCCCCTGTTTTTCCACTTTAACTGATTCAACGTCTGATGAAAATTGTACAGAAGACCCAAGAACTTCAAACATCTTATTCAATTCTGCAATTTCTTCCTTGTCCTTGGCCAGTATAATATCCTCTTTAAATTCTTCTTTATCAAAGTTCGGATCAAACAAACCGTTTAGAAATGTTTGTTTATCTTCTTCTTCTAAGTTCTCTAAAATACCATCAATGGCTATGTATTGCTCCCATAATTCATCTGCACGTTTTTGTTCCTCTGGAGTCAACTTGTAATTCTCAATAGCTTCTAAATCGACTTGCCCCTCATATTCATTCGCAGATGCAGCAGTCGGAACTGTGAAACTAAGAAGCATGACCAAAGATGTGATGAACAAAGTGGTTTTTTTCAACATATGTATTCCTCCTTTAAAACTACGCCCCTAATCTACCATTAATAGGTTATTTTGTAAAATATAGTTTAACGAAATATAACAACCAAATCTCCCTGGAGAGTAATGTGATGTTATTCAAAAGCAAACAACCCCATACTTGATAGTTAACTAGTTCTAGATGTTGTTTTTTCATTTAGCAATGGTTCTAAATTCATTATCTTTTACGGTTCAGATTCGATAATTGATACTGACCGGTTTCTAAGCAGCACCATAACGATCAACTGCCCAAATACCACGCACATCATATCTTTTCCCTTCAATGTATTACCTTCGTCAGACTATAAATGAGCACTTTTAATAACTTCTCAGCCTCCTCCCTTATTTAAATTTGTACCATTGATCGCTTTCTCAGTGTCAAGGACGTTCTATTTTCTAGCTTAGCGTTTACAACTACTTATCTAAAAAAGCCTGATATGAGATAAGCAGACTCATATCAGGCTTTTTTTAATATAATTTATTGATCCGCAAACTATGTGTGATAAGGATTTCATTAAAGAAGTTTCATACCCTAAAAACCAACTTGGCTTACAGCATATGTGGCATGCTCTGCGCTGAATCCTTCAAACGTTAATTGATCGATCAACCCCTGTCTTGAAAAAGAGGTGTAGTCAAGATAATCCTGCGCCATCATAACCGCCTGCTCCTGCCAATCCACCGTAATATTTTCCACAGCAAAAGCAGCTTCCTCCTGGCTGAACCCCTCAAACACTAACTGTTCCAGCAATCCAGACTTGGAAAAGGCCGTGTAATTAAGGTAGTCTTCCGCCATGGAAATCGCCTGCTCCTGAGAAAGAGTTAAGCTGTTTTCTTCCGCTTCTGCAGCTTTACGCTCCTCTTCAGCCTTTCGTTCCTCCTCTTCTTTCTTGGCTTGCTCTTCTGCCTCCTTAGCCTCCTGTTCTTTCTGTGCCTGCTCCTCTGCTTCCTTCGCTTCCTGTTCTTTCTGGGCCTGTTCTTCTGCTTCCTCAGCCTCTTGCTCTTCCTGCTCCGCCTTATCTTCCGCCTCCGTATCCTCTTCAGAAGCATCCACTGCTGCATCTTCAGGAACAGGAGAATCTTCCTCCATGGATCCAACAACAAACACCAGGACTAATACTGCCAAAAGGCAGCCGCCCGATTTGGCGAAGTTACCGCGTCTGCTCCCCTTGCCTGCCAATGCCAAGACAACAAAGAATACCACACCGGCCAAAGCAGCTAACATTAAAAGTACTAAAAACGTATCCACTGATCCATCTCCCCCCAATAAGAAATGAAACACAAATACAACTATGGATATATATGCTTACGTCACGGAGAAATTAAAGGAAAAGT